>NZ_JBFUBH010000004.1:0-277790 GCF_056405855.1 Pararhizobium sp. P1_E7
TTACGGCCCATATCCGCATTACGGCCCATATCCGCATCGCTCAAGCCCTCCTGCGGCGCATATCCGAAATGGCGCCAGCCATCGATCACCTGTTCGGGCGAGCCGCGGCTGATGCCGAGCTGCAGGCGGCCGTTCGATATCAGGTCGGCGCTGCCGGCATCCTCGGCCATGTAGAGCGGGTTCTCGTAGCGCATGTCGATCACCGCCGTACCGATCTCGATCCTTTTGGTCCTGGCGCCGACGGCGGCCAGGAGAGGGAAAGGCGAGGCGAGCTGCCGGGCAAAATGATGGACGCGGAAATAGGCACCGTCGGCGCCGAGCTCCTCGGCGGCCACCGCCAGATCGATCGACTGCAGCAGCGTGTCTCCCGCCGAGCGGGTCTGCGATTGCGGCGAAGGGGTCCAATGCCCGAAGGAAAGGAAGCCGATTTTCTTCATGATGTTGCTACCCTGCTGATGACGATCTGTTGCTGCATAGATGGGAACGGAACGCAACGCAGGGAAGAGCGCGGACCGGCCGCAGAGCCCGCAACATCGAAACACATTGTCTCTTGGAAGGAAACTATCCGAATTTCGGCGCCAGCCTCTGCATGGCGCTGATCATCGCCTGCAGGTTTGCCTTGATCCGGCCTTCAACGACGACGGCGACTTCCGGATACTCCTCCAGCATGCGGCGGAAGAGCGGCCGGTTGATCCGGATGACTTCGCTGTCTTCCTCGGCCGTCGCGGTAAACTTGCGTTCGACGAAGGAGATCATCGCCAGTTCCGAGAGAAGCGTCCCGCGCCCGACGGTATCCACCACCTCGACGCTGCCGTCGACAAGGCCACGGGTCAGGCTGAACGAGCCGCTGGCAATGGCAAACGCGCAATCGGCCGGCGCGCCCTCTCGAAACAGCTGCTGGCCCCTGTTGAGCCGCCGCCGCTCGGCCCCGAATGCGATCAGCCGCAGCTTGTCGTCATCGATATCCGCAAACAGCGGCACGAGGGACAGAAGGGCGATATCGTCAGTCAGCGACAAAGGGATACCTCAAAGCGGGCATGACGCCGGATGGCATCGCGCCCCATGTCGTTAGGGAACTATCTTGTAGCCACCATTCTCTGTCACCAAAATCTCCGCATTGGAAGGGTCGCGTTCGATTTTCTGGCGCAGCCGGTAGACATGGGTCTCGAGCGTGTGGGTGGTCACACCGGAATTGTAACCCCAGACCTCTTCCAGAAGCACGTCGCGGGTGACCACCTTCTGGTCGGCGCGATAGAGATAGCGGATGATGGCGGCTTCCTTTTCGGTGAGCCGGATTTTCTGGCCGTTTTCCAGCGTCAAAAGCTTCTGGCCCGGCTTGAAGGTATAGGGACCGACGGTGAAGGTGGCGTCCTCGCTCTGTTCATGCTGGCGCAGCTGCGCCCGGATGCGGGCGAGAAGCACCGCGAAACGGAACGGCTTGGTGACATAGTCGTTGGCGCCGGCCTCAAGACCGAGGATCGTATCCGAATCGGTATCGTGGCCGGTCAGCATGATGATCGGCGGCTTGAAGCCGCCCTTGCGCAACAGCTTGACCGCCTCGCGGCCATCCATGTCGGGCAGGCCCACATCCATCACCAGAAGGGCGATCTGCTGGTTGCGGGCGGTATGGATGCCCTTGGCAGCCGTCGCTTCCTGAAGAATGGTGAATTCCTCATAGAGGGCAAGCTGTTCCACCAGCGTTTCACGCAGGTCGTTATCATCATCGACGAGAAGAATGGTGCGGGCCGACATGGTGTTCCCTCCTTGCTTCCGGTTTGAAACCACAGCGCCGCGCGTCATTCATGACGCGCAAAGGTCGCTGTAGCACTTTAAATCTGCTGCATAATTTTTCCTTAAACCGGAACCGATTTAAGGAATTATGCCGTGGCTCGGTCAATGCTTTTGGCAAGCAACGGAAGCCTTCACCCGTTTGTTACATATTGTGTAGTGCTATGGTTATGTTTCAGATCACGGACAACGCAAAAAACTGTGAGTAAAATGCGACTGACCCCCCGCAAATCCGCAAATCCGGCCAACATCATCACCGTCAGGCCGAAGCCCGGACACCGCACCAAAGCGCTCGTCACGTTTGCAGGACGCACCGAAGAGGCCGCCATCGGCCGTGGCGGCACCACCGCGCGCAAACGCGAGGGCGACGGCGCCACCCCGATTGCAGCCATGCGCCTGATCGGCGGCTACATCCGCCACGACCGCGTCACCCAGCCGCCAACGGCGCTGCCGCTCCGCTTCACCCCGAAAGATCTGCTGTGGTGCGACGAACCGCGCCACGCCCTCTACAATCGCCCCGTCCGCTCCCCGTTCACACCGAGCCACGAAAAGATGCGCCGCGACGACGGCCTCTACGACATCTGCCTGGTCATGGACTGGAACCTGCGCAGCCGGAAGCGGTATGGCGGCTCGGCGATCTTTTTTCACCTCGCCAAGCCCGGCTACACACCGACAGAGGGCTGCGTGGCAGTCAGCCTGCCGGCAATGAAAAGACTGCTGCGGTTCATGCGGCGGGGGACTGTGGTGAGGGTGATGCGATGAGGGCGGAGGGAATCAAGCCGGTCTGGGCGTGACGAACCGTTCGAGGTAGCCGCTTTTCGGCTCGATATCGGCCCAGGTCGCGACCGCCAAATCGATGACGGCGAGCCCTGCGGTCGGAAATTTGGCGCTGAGCCGCGCCATGGCGTCTGCCTCCCCATCGCCGCAGAGCAGCCCTGCCGTTTCCTCCATTTCCGGATTGTGGCCGACGAGAACGATTGTTTTCGCTTCGCCCCCCGCAGCGCGGATCGCGTCCAACAGCCGGCCGGGCGTGCTGTCGTAGAGGGACGCGACCTCACGCTCGGGGATAGCTGAGGAAAAGGCCCCGCGCGCCCGCGCCCAGGTTTCGCGCGTGCGCTTGGCCGGAGAAACAAGCGCGAGATCGGGAATGAGGCCCTCGCGCGCCATCAAAGCGCCCATGAACAGCGCGTCCTTGCGGCCACGCTCCGCAAGCGGCCGGTCGCGATCGGCGACGCCCTCAGGACGGGCGGACTTCGCGTGGCGAAGCAGCAGCAGGCGGCAGGTCATGTGGGCAATTTCCTTCCTGCAGTGGTTGCAGCAGCGCTTGGCGTCACTTTCGTTGTGGCGAACCGGATTGTAGAGCCCTTTTGTCCGGCGCCCGCAAAGTCCCTCACCAATTAGGGCAGTGCCGTCAGGATATGAGCGCGGATAGAGCCTTCGATGGCTCCGTCACCGAACCGCCGCCTCAAGGCTTGGGCGACAGTTTCGGTCACCTCCCGCAATTTTCCGGGAGCCCTCGCCTCGATCTCGGCTGCGAGCGGGTTGCCCTGACAATAGGCCGTCGCCGCATCAAGTGCGGACCCGGCACGGCTGACGCGCTCAATCGTCTCGGTCTGCACCGACGAGAAACCGGCCGCCCGCACATCCGCCGTGATCGCCGAAAGGTCGTGATATCCGTGCGGCGTCCGCTCCATGAAGCGTGGCGGATCGTCCGGAAACATATCCGCCAGCGCTCGCGTGACAGTCGTGACGAACGCGTTGTTCTCGATGGCATCCCAGACATTGAACAAATAGCGCCCGGTGGGCTTCAGAACGCGCCGGGCTTCGCGGTAGCCGGTGATCTTGTCGGGAAAAAACATCACGCCGAACTGACAACAGACGACGTCGAAAACGTGGTTTGCGAAAGGCAGCGCCAGCCCGTCCGCCTGCTTCCAGGTGACACGGTCGTCCGCACTTTGTTTGGCTATCGCCATGTCGAGCATCGGCTGGTTGAGATCCGTTGCGGTGATCCGCGCTTCGGCGCCGAGCCGGGACGCCATGGCGCGGGTCAACACGCCCGTGCCGGCGGCGATCTCGAGCACGGCGCGCGGCGCAGACATCGCAATGCGCTCCACCATCTCCCGCGCATAGGGTTCAAAGAGCATCGGCACGAAAAGTTTCTCGTAGATCGCCGGCATGCCGCCGACAAAGATCTTGTCCGTACCGGTCATGTGAAACTCCCAAATCGCGAGGCCGCGAGTTGAATATACACGCCCAAACAAAAAGGCGGAAGCACCGCTTCCGCCTTAGCTGGATCTGAGATCCGGTCGAAGGACACCCCGAGCCTAAGCCACGAGGTGCAGCTTAAAGTCTACTTCCAATCGCGGATATCGACGAAATGGCCCGATACCGCTGCTGCAGCTGCCATGGCTGGCGAGACCAGATGGGTGCGGCCCTTGAAGCCCTGGCGGCCTTCGAAGTTGCGGTTGGAGGTCGAGGCGCAACGTTCACCCGGCTTCAGGCGGTCGTCGTTCATCGCCAGGCACATCGAGCAGCCCGGCTCGCGCCAGTCGAAGCCCGCCGCCTTGAAGATCACGTCGAGGCCTTCGGCTTCGGCCTGTTCCTTGACGAGGCCGGAGCCCGGAACGATCATTGCCGAAACCGTCGGGGCAACCGTCTTGCCTTCGACGACCTTGGCGACTTCACGCAGGTCCTCGATGCGGCCGTTGGTGCAGGAGCCGATGAAGACCCGGTCGATATTGATATCGGTGATCTTCGTGCCCGGCTTCAGGCCCATATAGTCGAGCGCGCGCCACTTGGAGCTGCGCTTATTCTCGTCCTGGATTTCGTCCGGATTGGGAACGATGCCCTGAACGGAAATGACGTCTTCGGGCGACGAACCCCAGGATACGATTGGCGGCAGGTCGGCGGCGTTGAGGACGACGACGCGGTCATAATGCGCGCCTTCGTCGGTCTGCAGCGTCTTCCAGTAGGCGATTGCCTGTTCCAGCTCTTCGCCCTTCGGCGCGCGCGGCTTGCCCTTGATATATTCGAAGGTCTTTTCATCCGGCGCGATCAGGCCGGCGCGGGCGCCGCCTTCGATCGTCATGTTGCAGACGGTCATGCGGCCTTCCATCGACAGCGCGCGGATGGCTTCGCCGGCAAACTCGATAACATGGCCGGTGCCGCCGGCCGTGCCGATTTCGCCGATGATGGCAAGGATGATGTCCTTGGCAGTGACGTGATCGGGCAGAACGCCGTCGACCCGCACCAGCATGTTCTTGGCCTTCTTCTGGATCAGCGTCTGGGTGGCGAGCACATGCTCGACCTCGGACGTGCCGATACCGTGCGCAAGCGCGCCGAAAGCACCGTGCGTCGAGGTGTGGCTGTCGCCGCAGACGATGGTCATGCCCGGCAGGGTAAAGCCCTGCTCAGGACCGACGATATGGACGATGCCCTGGCGCTTGTCGCTGGCCGAATAATATTCGACACCGAAATCGGCAGCGTTCTGGGCCAGCGCTTCCACCTGGATACGGCTTTCCTCGTTCTTGATGCCGAGATGGCGATCGGGCGAAGTCGGCACGTTGTGATCGACGACGGCAAGGGTCTTTTGCGGAGCCCGGACCTGACGGTTCGTCATGCGAAGGCCTTCGAACGCCTGCGGGCTCGTCACTTCGTGAACGAGATGGCGGTCGATGTAGAGAAGACAGGTTCCGTCGTCCTGCTGATCGACCAGATGGTCGTCCCAGATTTTATCGTAGAGAGTACGCGGTGCGCTCATGGCTGTGCATCCATTGTAGAGAAGAAGGTCAGGAAAAAGTCCGGCAAAAAGGCGCCAGTGGCCCGGTCGGGATCAGCTCCCGACGATCAGATAAGTCGGCTGCTGAGGGCGCCGGAAACGCACGCAAAAAACCGTGCCGGCAGACGCTTGTGGTCCTGCAGCACGACGATTTTCTGCTCGAAACATCCGAATTTGGATTCCATGGGCGGGGATATATCAATTTTTTGACGGTTCGGCAATTGTCGAGATCGAGCAGGTGGAATGGTGGCGTTCCGCGACCTCCCCCTTCTCCCCGGCGTTGAGGAGAGGAACAAGCATTCAGTTCGTTTCCCTCTGCCCCCGCCGCAGTCTCTGCTCGAGCCGCCTCAAGCCCAGAGACAGCCCGACGGTCAGGATCAGATAGATATACGCCACGATCGAATAGGTCTCGAAAAACCGGAACGAGCCGGAGGCGTAAATCTTGCCCGCCTGGGTGATATCGGCGACGCCGAGCACCGAGACCAGGGAACTATCCTTCACCATCGCCACGAAATCGTTGCCGAGCGGCGGCAGGATGACGCGGATCGCCTGCGGAAAGACGACGAGCCGGAAGCGCTGGGCGCGCGACAGGCCGAGCGCCTTGGCCGCCTCGATCTGCCCCTTGTCGACGGAAAGGATGCCGGCGCGAAACACCTCGGCGATGAAGGCGGAATAGCCGATCGAGAGCGCAATGATCGCCCGCCACATCAAGGACAGGTCGCGCACCACCATCGGCTCCATAACGTCAGCCGAAATCAGCGGCGACAGGAGGAAATTGATCAGCACCACCAGCCCCGGGGCGCCGGCAAAGGCGATGTAGAACAACAGAACCAGGATCGGAATGCCTCGGATCACCTCGGTGTAGAACCGGGCGATCTGGCGCAGCGCTACGCGATCCGACAGCGCCATCAGCGCAATGCCAAGCCCCAGGGCGGTGGCGAAGAAAAAGCCGGTCAGCGTGACGAAAATGGTGATGCCGATACCGGCCGAAACGATGGTGAAGACCTGGCGGTAAACACCGTTGGAGATGATCACCGCAGCCAGCGCCACGGCGGTCACGGCAAGGGCGACCAGCCACCAGGGATAGTCGCCCTTCTGGGAATTGTCGTGCGCAGGCGTCATCGGCTGGCGATCATTCGCCCATCTTGTAATCGACGAACCATTTCTGGTTCAGCTTGTCGAGCGTGCCATCCGCCTTCAGCACGGCAATGGCAGCATTGACCGGGGCGACCAGATCCGAGCCCTTCTTGAAGATGAAGCCGAAATCCTCGGTGCCGAGCGGCCCGCCGACCACCTTCAGGCCACCGGCCGACGCATCGACATACCCCTTCGCGGCAACGCTGTCGGTCAGGACGACGTCGACATCGCCAGCCTTGAGCGCCTGTACCGTCGCACCGAATGTCTCGAACAGTTTTACACGCGGGTTCTGCTCGTTGCCGTCGAGCATTTCGTAGACGGCGGTGTAGAACGGCGAAGTTCCTGGCTGGGCGCCGACCAGCCCGTCGGCAAAGGCACCAAACGTCTTGGCGTCGGTGAAGCGGCTCTCGTCGCTGCGCACCAGCATGAACTGCTGAGAGCGCATGTAGGGGTCGGAGAAATCCACCTTGGCCTTGCGCTCGTCCTTGATGGTGATGCCGGTCATGCCGATATCGTACTGGCCGTCGGAAACGGACTGGATCATCGCATCCCAGGATGTGTTCTGGATTTCCAGCTTGAGGTTCAGCCGCTTGGCGATTTCCTCCATCGCGTCATATTCCCAGCCGATCGCCTTGCCGCTCTTCGGATCGACGAACTGCAGCGGCGGATAGGCATTCTCGGTGACGACCACGACCGTGCGTCCGGCCAGATTCGGCAGATCGGCGGCGGCAGCGCTGAAAGGGGCAAGAACAAGGGCGGTCAGGCCGGCGAGAATGGTGCGGCGGGAAAACATCGGTGGCTCCTGAATTGTGGCGACCGGAACCTGTCACAGAAGCGAAGGCGCTGGCAAGGGCGACCACGGCCGCTGCGGCGCAAATTCAGGAAAGACGACACTTTGCAGGAGGTTTTTCAGCAAAATAGTTTCAGCTTCCATCTCCGTTTAAATCTGGAGTAATTTCATACGGTGATGAAACGACAAAAATGACATATGAGTCGCACGCGGGAAGTGTAAATGCAGGTCTACGTCTTCTTGATCAACCGCCTCTATCTCCCTTTTTTTCTTATCGCGATAACGCCCTTAGCATCCTATATGCTGGGCTTCGTGTTTCCTGTTTCCGCGATACCGTCCTCGGTGAGAGCCCTTCTGTTCGCAAGGCTCGATTGCGATATAGCATTCATCGAAACGCATCTGGCTATTGAACCAATGCTTTATGCGACGGCGTATTTTTCGGGAATGGTAGCGCTGCTCCTTTCAATCCCCTTGACCTTCGCCTTGCTATTTGTTCCCTGGAGCGCGTTTTCCGGAACGAAAGTTCATGACCAACCGGTGCCCTCCCATGCAAACCTGAGGATCTTGCTCCTCCTCGTCATAGCAATCGCAATTTTCGTGTCCTTATCGATATTGCCAGAAAGCTCGGCAACGGCACCGAATTGTTCATGGTTCAAGGAGCTTGCGACCGCAAAGCAAGCGGAACGACAGTTTTTTAAAACGCTGGGACTGATCGGTTTCTTGCAGGCTTCACTTTATATGTGGTTTTGGATGGGTATCATGTTGTGCAGAAAAATAGGCGCCGATCGCGTTGCGGGACATAGCTGATCACCCCGCCTTCGTCGCCCCGATCGAAAACGACAGCGGAATGCGCGGCAGGCCCGGCGCCTGCTCGAACTGGTCCTCGCCGGTTTCGATCATGCCCGGATAATGGCGCCAGGTCAGGATTTCGTGCTCGTTGAGGAAATCGAGCCTCATCCCGGCCTTCACCAGCGCGTTGACGGTATGGCTGAGCGGGTGCAGCCATTCGTACATGCGCTGGTGGGTCAGCGGCCGTTGGTCACCGGTATAGGTATGGGTTTCCTCAAACAAGAGCGGCACATCGACGGGCGTGCGCCAGCCATGGGTGAGCGACAGGCGGCCGTCCCCGGCGCCTTCGTATTGATACATCTGCGGATGCCCGTCGAGCAGGTAGAGCCGGCCGCCGGGACGCAGCAGGCTGGCAACGACCCCGGCCCACTTAAAAATATCCGGCAGCCAGTGAATGGCGCCCCAGGTGACGAAGACGATGTCATAGGTGCGATGATTGAGAGCAACTGCCGCATCATAGACCGAGGCCTCGACAAAGGCCGCCTCGGTTCCGGCTCTGGCCGCGAAATCCCGTGCTGCGGCGATGGCGACAGGCGAGAAATCGAGCCCGGTCACCGAGCGCGCACCCAGATGCTTGAGGCTCAGCGTATCCAACCCGATATGGCATTGCAGGTGGACGATATCCTTGTCTGCGATATCGCCGATTTCGCCGGCCTCCAGCGCATGCAGCGACGAGCCGCCGGCAAGCACGCGACCGATCCGGTAGCTGCCTGTCGTGTCGGTAGCGTGCAGCGCCGCCCGGTCGTCCCAGTTCAACCGGTTGGTCTTGAGATAGTCGTCCATTCCTGCCTCCCCCCGAAGAATTCTTGCCCCAAAGAAAAAGGCGGCCCGAAGACCGCCTTGCTCACGTTCAATAATCCCGAAGGATTGAAACTTATTCTGCTGCCGGCTCGGCTGCTGCTGCAGCGGCTGCTTCTTCAGCGGCCTTGGCTGCTGCGGCTTCGGCTGCTGCCTTTTCGGCGGCCAGAGCCTGTGCTGCTGCGACCTTTTCAGCTTCCAGACGTGCCTTTTCTTCGGCAACGGCGGCGCGCTCGGCGTCGTTCAGCTTGCGGGCGCGAACGCCGGTGTCTTCAACGATACGAGCCGACTTGCCGCGACGATCGCGCAGGTAGTAGAGCTTGGCGCGACGGACCTTACCGCGGCGAACGATCTCGACGCCTTCGACCATCGGCGAATAGACCGGGAATACGCGCTCGACGCCTTCGCCGTAGGAAATCTTGCGGACCGTGAAGCTTTCGTTGATGCCACCGCCGGAACGGGCAATGCAAACGCCTTCATAGGCCTGGATACGGGTACGGGTGCCTTCCGTGACGCGAACGTTGACGCGGACGGTGTCGCCTGCCGAAAATTCCGGAAGCGTGCGCTTGGCGGCAATCTTGGCGGCCTGTTCGGCTTCCAGCTGCTGGATAATGTTCATGGGTCTAACCTTCTCAAGTTCTTCTGCAACAGCCAGAGCGCTCGATGGAACCTGTTGGACCTGGCCTCGGATGAGGCGCCTCAAGGTTTTGCTTCTCGGAAAGAAACAGGAGCGAATTCACCATTCTTTGTTTTCGGCTGACGGGATTTTTCCCGAACCGGTCGGGCGAATACATCAAAGCGCAGCGTTTGTCATCCCCAGAGGGCAAAAATTCTCCCTGCCGCAAGCCTGCACAGGTTGATTTCCGCGTCTTGCAGCCGGTTGACCTGCAGGCTACTGCATAATTCCTTCAATCGGAATCGATTCAAGGAAGAATTATGCAGCAGATTTAAAGTGCTACAGCGAGCCTTTGCGCGTCCTCAATGACGCCAGCGCTGTGGACCGGATTCTACCGCTGGAGGAGCGTCATGTCCATATCCACTGCCATCATGCTGTTTGTCGCAGGTTTCCTGTCGGGCGCCGTCAATGCGGTCGCCGGGGGCGGGACCTTCCTGACCTTCGGCGCCATGACGCTGGCCGGCCTGCCGCCGATCGTCGCCAACGCCACCTCCTCCATCGTCCAGTTCCCGGGCTACGTCACCTCGGCACTTGCCTATCGCAGAGAAATCCGGGCGGATCGCCGCGAGGCGGCGATGCTCGCCATCCTCTCCATCGTCGGTGGACTGGCCGGCGCGTTGATCCTTCTCTCCTTGTCGAACCCTTCCTTCCGCGCGATGGTTCCCTGGCTGCTGATCGCCGCCACCGCGATCTTCGCGCTCGGACCGCTGTTTCGTCCAAACCCGTCGGAGAGCGGTACGCCCGTCGGTCCGCTCGGGCTCATCGGCCAGTTCGTTACCGCCGTCTATGGCGGTTTCTTCGGCGCCGGCATGGGCATCATGATGCTTGCGGTGCTCGGCCTTTCCACCGGCGGCGACTATCACCGCGTCAATGCGCTGAAGAATTTCCTCGCCATGGTCATCGCCGCCGTCGCCATCGTCGTCTTTGCCGGCGGCAATGTCGTCGGCTGGCTCCATGCCGCCTTCATGATCCCCGGCGGCGCACTCGGCGGCTATGCCGGCGTCTGGCTTGCCCGTCGCGTACCGCAGGCGCTGATCCGCAGCCTGGTCGTCGCGGTCGGCCTGTTGCTGGCGGTCTATTATTTCGTCACGGGCTAGAGAGAAGGCAGGCCCGATCAGGCCGGTTTCACCCTCAACCCTTTGATCAAGCTGCCAAACCCCTGCACCGGCTCACTGCCGTATGAAAGCCCTCCACCGGAAGATCAGCGCTCATTGCCCGTGCGGACCAGACCGTCCCTCAGCGATTGAACCTTCTCGTTCAGATCGATCATCTGGGGGATGGTAAATCCGGAGCGGCGCAGCAGCGCATCGGTGAGACATCCGGTCTTGGGCTGCAGCTCGCTACCCTTCGGGGTCAGGAACACCTCGACAAGACGCTCGTCCGCCGTGCTTCGCCGCCGCGACAGGAAGCCGGCGGCCTCGAGCCGCTTCACCGCCGGCGTAATCGTGCTCGGTTCGAGCCCGAGCCGGTCGGCAATGGCGGATATGCTCAAACCATCGCGTTCCCAAAGGGCGCTGAGCGCGAGGTACTGGGTATAGGTCACACCGAGATCGTCGAGCATCGGCTTGTAGGCGCGGTTGATCGCAATCGCGGCGGAATAGATCGAAAAGCACAATTGGCTGTCAAGCGGCAGGGTCGGGGCGTCRGTCACATCTGGTCTCCAAAATTTTCTGTAAGCGTTTTCAGCACATTATCACAAAAATCATTATTGCGATAATTAAAATATGGACAAACAGAAAGCGAAGTCGTACAAGATAATTATCGCGATAATCATTATCGCGATATAAACAAAGGAGTTACGCACATGCTCAAGAATGCCCTGCTTGCCGCCGCCGCCTCCGTCGTTCTGGCCGCCACCGGCACCACCATCGCCTCGGCACAGGATAACGCTGCCGTCAAGAACATCGTCCTCGTCCACGGCGGCTTCGTCGATGGCGCCGGCTGGAAGGGCGTCTACGATATCCTGAAGAAGGACGGCTACAATGTCAGCATCGTCCAGAACCCCACCACCTCGCTTGCCGATGACGTTGCCGTCACCAGGCGCGCCATCGACCAGCTGGACGGCCCGGTGGTGCTCGTCGGTCATTCCTATGGTGGCGTTGTCATCAGTGAAGCCGGCACCAATGAGAAGGTCAAGTCGGTCGTCTATATCGCCGCTTTTGCGCCCGACAAGGGCGAGTCGGTCTCCTCGCTGATCGCCAATCCGCCGGAAGGTGCATCGGTTCCGCCGATCCTGCCCCCGGTCGATGGTTTCCTGTTCCTCGACAAGACGAAATTCGCCGCAGCCTTCGCCGCTGACGTCGAACCCGAAACTGCCGCCTTCATGGCCGACTCCCAGGTTCCGTGGGGCGTGGAAGCCCTGACCGGTGCCGTGACCGAACCGGCCTGGAAGGTAAAACCGAGCTTCTACCTGGTCGCGTCTGACGACCACATGATCCCTCCGGCCGCACAGCGGCTGATGGCAAAGCGCGCCGGCGCCACCGTGACGGAAGTCCAAGGCAGCCACGCGATCTATGTATCAAACCCGAAGGCTGTCGCCGACCTGATCGAGCAGGCAGCAACACACTGAGCGGCGCATTCCAAATTTTCGTAGAGGACAATGGCTGGGGGATGGCCCGTCCCCCAGCCAAAATGCTTGACATGCCGAGTGCCGAAAACCGGCCGCAGTCACGGTTGGTGCGCTATAAAACAACGAAATCGGTCATCGCGCCCGCTTGAAGCATTCTGGCATTTCAGCGAAAGGCGTCATCGATCGCTTCGAGCCGAAGACGTCAGAATGTCAGTCCCGCCTTGCGGAGTCCTTCAACGCGGCGTTCAAAGTCCTCGGGGTTCCGGAAAGGGAGGACGCGGCGGCGGCGTTCGACGGAGAAGTCGGGATTTATTTCAAGCGCGCGCTTCCAGGCCTGTTCGCTCTCCTTCGGCTGGCCGAGGTGGCCATAACACGACGCAAGCAGTGCATAGGCAGTCTCCGATTGAGGGTTTCGTGCGAGCCGCTGCTCAATTGCGGCGATCGTTTGGGCGTACTCGCCAAGGGAAAAGCGCGCATCGGCGAGAAATTGCAGCAGGACCTCTGGGTAGAGCGGGTCCAGCCGCATCGAAACATCAAGCGTCTCAAGGGCGGCTGCCGGATCTCCGGAGAATATCTGAACGTGCGCCTTGGCCATCAGCAGTTCCACGGAGTTGGGCGATAGCGCGAGGCCACGTTGAACTTCCGTCCACGCACGGTCGAGCGCTCGCGCCCACATGCAGGCCACGCCGAGCGCGAAATGACCGTTGGGATGGTTTTCATCCATTCTCACCGCCTGCTCTGCGAGTTCCAGCCCCATCTGCAGCGAATGCTCAGGATCAGCACTCCAGGCGTTGACGTAGTCGAGCACATGGGTGAAGGCGACGAGTGCGTGGGCCGCGACATATCCCGGATCGAGAGCGATGGCGGCGGTTGCGAGCTTGCGCCCCTCGGCATTTCCGATCCGGGTGTGCACATAGGCGCGCTCCCGGCCCCGCAGCAACAATTCATACGCCTCGACATTGACCGCGCGTGCCCGCGCCAACTGCTCCTGGTCGCCGATCGTAAGCTTGAGCTTGAGCGCGGCAACGATCTCTTGTGTGAGTTCGTCCTGAACCGCGAAAATGTCGGTGAGGTCGCGATCGAAACGACTGGCCCACACGTGCCCGCCGCTGCTTGCGTCGATCAGTTGCGCGGTCACCCGGACCCGGTTGCCCGCCTTGCGTACACTTCCCTCAAGCACATAGCGAACGCCAAGCGCTCTGGCCACCTCAGGCACGGACACCGCCCCCTTCTTGTAGACAAAGGACGAGTTGCGAGCGATTACGTGCAGTTCGGACAGCCTTGAGAGATCCGTAATGATGTCTTCGCTTATGCCGTCGGAGAAATATTCCTGTTCCGCATCTCCGCTCATGTTGTTGAACGCAAGCACGGCGATGGAGGGCTTGTCAGGAACGGCAAGCGGCGGCGAAGCGCGTGCCTCTGCCGGCATTGCCGGGGTCGCCCGTGGATCGAGGCCGACCTGAAGCGAATAGACCCGGATCGGCTCTGCAATGTTCTTCAGCTGAGTTGCGCCCAGATCTGTCGATGGGAAATCAAGCCTTGCTTTTACCTGCCGGTAGGCGTCTTCCGAAATACAGATCGAACCCGGCTTGGCGATACCTTCCAGTCGCGCGGCGATGTTGACGCCATCTCCCATGAGGTCGCCGTCGCTCTCCTCGACAACGTCACCCAGATGAATACCGATGCGGAACTCTATGCGGCGATCCTCCGGGACGCCGGCATTGCGTTCGATCATCGCGCTCTGAACCTCGATCGCGCACCGAACGGCATCAACGACGCTGCGGAACTCGATGAGGCTTCCATCGCCGGTGCGCTTGACGACACGGCCATTGTACACGGCGATCGTCGGGTCGATCAGATCACTGCGCAAGGCCCGCAATCGCGCCAGGATGCGATCCTCGTCGCAACCAGCGAGGCGGCTGTAGCCAACCACATCCGCAACCAGGATCGCCGCAATTTTCCTTGTCTCGTTCATGCGCCAGCTMCTCGTCGCTCAAATTAGCACAGAGTGGCTGTCAACGCTTCCCAATCTCGATTTGGTGGTAGCTGTTCCCGAGAAGCGCGCAAACATGAGCGGCTTTGGGATAACCGGCAGGGGCCTATTTCCGCAGCAGATCCGGGCGCCGTTCCGCCGTCAGCCGGCGCGCCTCCGCCTCGCGCCACTTGGCGATATCGCCGTGATGGCCGGACGTCAGCACTGCAGGAATCTCCTGCCCTTCGAATACTTGCGGCCGCGTATAGTGCGGATGCTCCAGAAGCCCGCCTTCGAAACTTTCATGCACACCGGAGAGATCGTTGCCCATCACGCCGGGCAGGATGCGCACGATGGCGTCGAGCAGGATCAGCGCCGCCGGTTCGCCGCCCGACAGGATGTAGTCGCCGATCGAAACCTCTTCGAGATTGCGCCCGTCGATCACCCTCTGGTCGACCCCTTCGAACCGCCCGCAGACGATGATGGCGCCGGGACCGCTGGCGAGTTCCCGCACCCGTTCCTGCGTCAACGGTTTGCCGCGCGGGCTCATCAAAAGCCGGGGCCGGTCGTCGCCATCCGAGGCGTGATCGATGGCTTTTGCCAGAATATCGGCCCGAAGCACCATGCCCGCGCCGCCACCGGCCGGCGTGTCGTCGACGGTGCGGTGTTTGTCTTCGGCAAAGTCACGGATCTGAAGGGTATCAAGTGACCACTGGCCACGCTCCAGCGCCTTGCCGGACAAGGAATGACCGAGATGCCCCGGAAACATGTCCGGGTAGAGCGTCAGGATGGTGGCGCGGAAGGGCAAGATTTACTTCGCCTTCGGCTTGAATTGCTTGGTTGGATCCTCGTCCTTGTCGTCGGTGAGACCGGCTGCGAGCGCATCGACCAGCATGGTCCCGGCTTCAAGGTCGATTTCCAGGACCGACCATTCGGTAAAGGGGATCAGGACCGGCCGCTTGCCGGGGCCCTTCAGCTCCAGAAGATCGCCCGCGCCAAAATCGAACACGCCGGTGACTGTGCCATAGCTCTTACCGTCGGCATCCAGCGCTTCGAGGCCCTCGAGATCGGCATAGAAGAACTCGTCCTCGTCGAGATCGTCATCCGGCAGGTTGTCGCGCTCGACATAGAGTTCCAACCCGTTCAGCGCTTCGGCAGCGTTGCGATCGTTGACGCCGCGAAACCGCACGACGACGACATTCTTCGCCTCGCGCACTTCCAGCACCTCGAACGAACGGCCGTCCTCGGAATGAAGGTGGCCATAATCGCCGATCGCGGTCGGCTCCTCGGCAAACGACTTGACGCGCACTTCGCCGCGCAAGCCCTGAGCGCCGCCGATCGTTCCCATCAGCACAGGATTTTTGAGTTTGCTCATTGCCGGGTCACTCTCCAGATTATGCCACTCGCATAAACGAAAACGGGCGGCATGAAAACGCCGCCCGCTTCAAAAATAGGCTATCGCCAGGCTTATACCAAGGATCGCCGATAGGGACCCATAGGATGGTTCCTACCGGCGATCCTTGGTATTATTCGGCAGCAGCGGCAGCTGCGTCTTCAGCCTTCTGCTTGGCTTCGGCGATGCGCTCGACAGCCTTCTTGCCCGGCAGGCCCTTGGTCGGGTTGTTGCGGGTTTCGCGGGTTGCAACGCCGGCTTCGTTGAGGAAGCGCAGAACGCGGTCGGTCGGCAGCGCGCCGTTCGACAGCCAATGCTGGATGCGCTCGATGTTCAGCTCAACGCGCTTTGCGTCGTCCTTCTTGAGCATCGGGTTCCACGAACCGACCTTTTCCAGGAAACGGCCGTCGCGCGGCGAACGCACGTCAGCGATAACGATCTGGTAGAACGGGCGCTTCTTGGAACCACCGCGGGCGAGACGAATTTTCAGTGCCATGTCATGTACTCCTTGAGATATTCAACCGCCTGCGGCGGCCTTTTTGTGTATTTTTAAAGCTGTTCAATCCTTGAGATCGGCAGCGATTGCTTCATGATGCCGGATGACTTCGTGGATGATGAAGTTCAGGAACTTCTCCGCGAAATCCGGATCCAGATTGGCATCCCGCGCCAGGTGGCGAAGGCGTTCGATCTGGTATTCCTCGCGCGCCGGGTCCGCCGGCGGCAAATTGTATTTGGCCTTCAGCACGCCCACTGCCTTGGTGCAGCGAAACCGTTCGGCCAGCATGTGCACGAGCGCCGCGTCGATATTGTCGATCGATTGGCGATAGCTCGAGAGTTCCTGTTTGACTGCCGGATCAATCATACCTGTCCAGTCCTCACTTCTTCTTGGGCAAGCCGGGAAGCCCCGGGAAACCGCCACCAAGACCGGGCAGCTTCAAGCCGCTACCGCCCAAACCGGGCAGGCCGCCTCCGCCCATGCCGGGCATGCCGCCCTTGCCGAGGCCCGCGGCCTCCGCCTGCTTCTGCAGGGCTTCGAGCTGCTTGGGGTCCATCTTCGACAGGTCGGGCATGCCGCCCATACCGCCGCCCATGCCGCCAAGGCCCATCTTGCCGGCCAGGCCGCCCATCATCTGCTTCATCATGCCGCCCTTGCCCTTGCCGCCCATCATTTTCATCATGTCGGCCATGGAACGGTGCATTTTCAGAAGCTTGTTGATTTCGGCCGCATCCGTGCCGGAACCGGCAGCGATGCGCTTCTTGCGGGAGTGCTTGAGCAGATCCGGATTGGCGCGCTCCGCCTTGGTCATCGAGGAGATGATGGCGAGCTGGCGGCCGAACATTTTGTCATCGAGACCGGCGGCGGCCATCTTGTCCTTCATGCCGGACATGCCGGGCATAAGCCCCATGATGCCGCCCATGCCGCCCATCTTCTGCATCTGGCCGAGCTGGTCGGCGAGATCGTTGAGATCGAACTTGCCGGTCTTCATCTTGGCGGCCATCGCCGCTGCCTTCTCGGCATCGATGTTTTCGGCAGCCTTCTCGACCAGCGAGACGATGTCGCCCATGCCGAGGATACGGTCGGCGACACGGCGCGGGTGGAACTCTTCCAGCTCCGACATCTTTTCGCCGACGCCGATCAGCTTGATCGGCTTGCCGGTGACCGCACGCATCGAAAGGGCTGCACCGCCGCGGCCATCGCCGTCCATGCGGGTCAGAACAAGGCCGGTGATGCCGACGCGCTCGTCGAAATTGCGGGCGAGATTGACGGCATCCTGACCGGTCAGCGCATCGGCGACCAGAAGGATTTCGTGCGGGTTCGAGCGGCGCTTGATTTCGGCCATCTCGAGCATCAGCGGCTCGTCGATATGGGTACGGCCTGCGGTGTCGAGGATGACGATGTCATGGCCGCCGAGCTTGGCAGCCTGCACGGCGCGCGCGGCGATATCGGTCGGCGACTGGCCGGCAATGATCGGCAGCGTATCGACGCTCGTCTGGGCGCCGAGCTGGCGCAACTGCTCCTGCGCTGCCGGACGGCGCGTGTCGAGCGACGCCATCAGGACCTTCTTCTTGTCCCTCGACTTCAAACGAAGGGCGATCTTGCCCGTCGTCGTCGTCTTGCCCGAACCCTGCAGACCGACCATCATGATGACGACTGGTGCCGGCGCGTTGAGATCGATCGGCACGCCTTCCGAACCCAGCATGTTGATAAGTTCGTCATGGACGATCTTGACGACCATCTGGCCGGGCTTGATCGACTTCAGGATTTCGGCGCCGACGGCCTTTTCGCGCACCTTGTCGGTAAACGACCGCACGACTTCGAGCGCGACGTCGGCTTCCAGGAGCGCACGGCGAACCTCGCGCAGGGCAGCCGCTACATCGGCTTCCGACAGCGCGCCACGGCCGGTCAATCCATTCAGGATTGACCCAAGGCGGTCCTGGAGACTTTCAAACATCGCTTCATCCTTGTCGTTTCGAGCGCTTGTTTGCGCATGGACCTTTCTTTCTTGGCTTCGCCTCGAAAGGGACATGCGCGGACGTCCGAAACGTTGTGCTTTTCCTTGACGAAAACAAGACGCAAAGCCAAAAAGCACCCGAGGGCGCAACGCGCTGTCGGGTGTTGACCTCCGGGATCGCTTTATACCTTTGACGGGTCCCGGTCGGTGGCTACAAGTCTTCGTTCTTGTCGCAGATTGCGGGCGGTAAACACGATATGGGCGGGAAAGTCAAGGCGAGGCGGCAATTTCACCGCTCCGCCCGCCCATCCGCAGGCCTTTCAGGCATCGCGGCCGAAATAGACGTCCACGGAAGCGATGCGGTCGCCATGGAACCGGATGACCTCGACGTTGCGAAATGCGCTGCCGTCCTGCTTATCGGCCCGGTAGCGCACCAGCGCTTCATTGTCTTCCAGCGAAATGCGTTCGATGTGAATGGCACGGAAGACAGGCGGCTGCGGCCAGCAACGCTCGAAATAGGCCGCCTTGTCGATATGATCGTCGCGAGGACTGGAAAAGGTGAAATCCTCCGTGAGCATGTCGGAGACCTCGTCCTTGCGGTTGGCCAGATAGGCTGCGAAGAGCCCGCGAACGCTTGCTTCCCTGTCCATGTCACCCTCCCATAGCTGACTGTATTTCGGAATTTAGTTATAGCCCAAACACCGTTCCGGCGCCAGAAATCGGCGAGCGATCGCCGGATTGAAGGGGTGAACGCAGACCCCCATGTTAAGGATGCCCATGTTAAGGAGCCAAACAATGAAAGAACCGCAGTGAGCCAGACCAGAAACCCCTATTATACCGGGCCTATCTCCGACCATTTCGACGGCACCGTCTTCTTTAATCCCGAAGGCGAAGCACCGCTCGGCTTTCGCGAGCTGATGCGCTGGCAGTTCGCCGGCGGCCGTGCCCGTTGGCCAAAAGCTGCGGCAAGCCCTTTCCCGCAGGCTTTGCCCGATGATCACGTCGATGGTGACGGCCTGCGCGTCACCATGGTCGGCCATGCCACGCTGCTGATCCAGGTCGCCGGCCTCAATATCCTCACCGACCCTGTCTGGTCGCCGCGCACCAGCCCGTTCTCCTTCGCCGGGCCGAAGCGCGTGGTGGCGCCCGGCATTGCCTTTCACGACCTGCCGCCGATCGATGTCGTGCTCGTCACTCACAATCACTACGACCATCTTGATCTCGCCACCCTGAAGCGGCTGCATGAGGAACACGGCCCCCACATCATCACCCCGCTCGGCAATGATACGATCATCCACCGCGTCCTTCCCGACGCAAAAATTTCCGATATGGACTGGGGCGAGCAGGCCTCCTTCTGGGACGGCGTCACCATCGACTGCGAGCCCTGCCACCACTGGTCGGCGCGCAGCGCCCGCGACCGCCGCATGGCGCTGTGGGCCGCCTTCGTGATCTCGACACCGGCCGGAAAGATCTACCATATCGGCGACACCGGATTTCATGACGGCATCAACTACAAGGCCGCAGCAGAAAAACACGGCGCCTTCCGCCTCGCCAACCTGCCGATCGGCGCCTACGAGCCGCGCTGGTTCATGAAGGCCCAGCACCAGAACCCGCAGGAAGCCGTCGAGGGCATGCAGCTCTGCAACGCTTCCTATGCCGCAGGCCATCATTTCGGCACGGTGCAGCTGACAGACGAGGGGATGGAGGAGCCGGTTCGGACGCTGGAGGTTGCCTTGAAGGATAGGAAAGTGCCGCCGGAGCGATTTCGGGCTTTGCGGGCAGGCGAAGTGTTTGACGTGCCCTTAGCGTAGGACGTACGCGGCTTGCGACCTATTCCCGAGAAGCAAGACACGGATCAAGGACCGCATGCTTCTTGTCTTGAACCTCCAGCGCACCGGCCAAAACCACGTGGTCGCCAACCTTCATGCCATTGTCCGAATAGGTGACGCACATGACGCGAATGCCGGTGTCCGGACAGACCGCGAGATACCAGAGAACGGTGTCGGTGTGGACGAGGGACAATGGTCCGGAAATCCAGAGGTCCACGCGATCGCGCGATGGCTGGAAACCATCCAGTGTCCGTCTGATCGTGTCGCAGGTCGCGACGTCTCGCGGCGTGCCTTCCGGACCAGCAAGGCCCGGCCGCCCCGGATAAGGCTCGTCCTGCGAATAGGCAACGCCACCCGACAGGCTGAGAGCCGCAACAAAGGCAGCGGCCGCTCGCCACCTCCCGGCCGTTCGCCTCTGCACCGGCCGCCATTGTAGATACCCCATCACTGATTCTCCTCCCGGACATCGCCGCACGCGCGTGTCTTAAGAAAGCAAAATGGCGAGATTATTCCGGTCTGAAGACTCACCCCTCAGGAAATTCCCGATACTGCGGCAGATCGTCGGTGATCTCGTGCCACGGCGCCTTTGAGCCGACGAAGATATGCGCCGCCGGCCGGATCGACGGCGCATCCACCAGCGTCCCCATGGGGACATGCGCATAGGCGCCGTCCCGCACCACCGAATAGACCAGCGACCCGCAGGTGCCGCAATGCACGTCATGTGTCTCATCGGGATTGCCGTAGATCAACCTCGCTTCCGCGCCCTTGACGAGCTGAAACCGCTCGCGCCTGATCCCGGCAATCGGCTTGAAGGCCGATCCCGTGGTGCGCCGGCAGTTGGAACAATGGCAGTTCATCGCGTATTCGAAAGTATCCTCGACGGCATATTCGACAGTGCCGCACAGGCACTTACCGATCAGGCGGAGCGGGGTTTCAGGCATCTCAAGTCTCCGAAACGTCATTGGCGACAGTCAAAATGACCGGTGCCCGCCAAGACTGCAACGCCTCGAACCTGCGCCTGCCAGTGCAACCGCCAACATTTTTTCATCCCCGTTCATCCCCGCCCCCAAAACCTGTGCCATCATCATTCCCGTCCTGTCGTCGGCTAGACCGCTAGGCGTAGCGGTGAGACGGGGCCGGTGCCGGGTGAGGGACAGACGTAAGCCTTTGCCCGGTGGATGGTCTCTCGTCTGAAACAGGGCGGGGCGTGCCTGTGAGGCACACATGGGGAGCGGCGACTGGGCTTGCGATCAGCAAATCCTTTCGTGGCGCGGCGGCGAATACCGTCAGCGCCACCCCGACCAACAAGGGTGCCGCCATCCCCGCAGAGAAACCGGAGTTGCCCATCGACCACCACTGAACGGGGCGCTGGAAGGCGCCATATAAACTAACTTAGTCACGGCACTTTCCAGCGCCCCGGCCAAGTCAGTGAATGCAAGCAAACCCACGGCGGATTTTCCGGCCGTGGCTAGAGGCATTGAAGCCGCCGCCACCTCCCCCTCGAGGGCAGGGTAACGCCCCACTGGTAATTTCAACCCATTTCCGCCATATACACCCCGATAAACGATGGAATGAACGTCATGAACCCTACGGTCGACTTTGCGAGGATGAACGGGCTTGGCAACAAGATCCTGGTCGTTGACATGCGCGGCCGCAGGGACAGGGTGACGCCGCAGGCTGCGATCGCGCTCAATGCCGATCCGGCGACGCAATTCGACCAGATCATGGCCATCCATGATCCCAAGGCCGACGGCACCGACGCCTTTATCGACATTCTCAATTCCGATGGCTCGAAGGCGCAGGCCTGCGGCAACGGCACGCGCTGCGTCGTTCAGGCGCTGGCCGCAGAGACTGGCAAGAAGGCCTTCACCTTCCAGACCGTCGCCGGCATCCTGAATGCGCAGGAACATGCGGATGGAACGATTTCCGTCGATATGGGCACGCCGGTTTTCGCGTGGGACAAGATCCCGCTGTCGGAAGAATTCTACGACACCAGCCGCATCGAGCTGCAGATCGGCCCGATCGACGATCCGATCCTGCATTCGCCCTCCGTCATGTCGATGGGCAATCCGCATGCGATCTTCTGGGTCGACCGCGACGTCATGTCGTTCGATCTCGAACGCTTCGGCCCGCTGCTCGAAAAGCACCCGATGTTTCCCGAGCGCGCCAATATCACCCTTGCCCAGGTCACCTCGCCCTCGTCGCTGACCACCCGCACCTGGGAACGCGGCGCCGGCCTGACGCTTGCCTGCGGCTCCGCCGCCTGTTCCGCCGCCGTCTCGGCTGCCCGCACGGGCCGTACCGGCCGCAATGTGACGATCACGGTCGCCAGCGCCACCCCGCCCGGCATCCTCACCATCGAATGGCGCGAGCGCGACGATCATGTCGTCATGACCGGCCCCGCCGAATGGGAATGGTCCGGGGCCGTCGATCCCGCAACCGGCCTCTGGTCGCGTGAGGAAGAGCCGGAAACGGGAAGCGCCGCACTTTGAGCGGCGTCGATGTCATAACCTTCGGCTGCCGTCTCAACACCTATGAATCCGAAGTGATGCGGGCTGAGGCCGAGAAGGCGGGGCTGAACAACGCCATCCTGGTCAACACCTGCGCCGTCACCGGCGAGGCCGTGCGCCAGGCCCGCCAGGCGATCCGCCGTGCCCGCCGCGAAAACCCGCATGCCCGCATCATCGTCACCGGCTGTGCCGCCCAAACGGAAAAGCAGACCTTTGCCGGCATGGCGGAAGTCGATGCCGTGCTCGGCAACGAAGAAAAGCTGAAAAGCGCCTCCTACCGGTCATTGCCGGATTTCGGCGTTTCGGCCGAAGAAAAACTGCGCGTCAACGACATCATGAGCGTGCGCGAGACGGCGCCGCAGATGGTCAAGCTGATCGAGGGCCATGTCCGCGCCTTCATCCAGGTGCAGAACGGCTGCGACCACCGCTGCACCTTCTGCATCATCCCCTATGGCCGCGGCAATTCCCGCTCGGTGCCGATGGGCGCCGTCGTCGATCAGGCGCGAAAACTGGCCGGTAGCGGTTACCGCGAGATCGTGCTCACCGGCGTCGATGCGACCAGCTACGGCAGCGATCTGCCCGGCACGCCGACGCTCGGGTTGCTCGCCAAGACGCTCCTGAAGCAAGTCCCGGAAATCCTGCGCCTGCGCCTCTCCTCCATCGATAGCATCGAGGCGGACCGTCACCTGATCGACCTGATCGCCGGCGAACCGCGCTTCATGCCGCACCTGCACCTGTCGCTGCAGCATGGAGACGACATGATCCTGAAGCGGATGAAGCGCCGCCATTCCCGCGCCGATGCCTTGGCGTTCATTAAGGATGTGCGCCGCCTGCGGCCGGAAACAAGTTTTGGCGCCGATATGATCGCCGGCTTTCCGACCGAGACCGAAGAGATGTTTGCAAATGCGATGAGGCTTGCCGAAGAGGCCAATATCGCCCATCTGCACGTCTTTCCCTATTCGCCGCGTGAGGGAACGCCCGCCGCCCGGATGCCGCAGCTCGACCGTGCGCTGGTGAAGGAACGGGCCGCCCGGCTGCGTGCCACTGGACTTCAGCTGCATCAGGCCCATCTTGACAGCATGATCGGAACGCAGCAAAGCCTGCTCGTCGAGAACAATGGCTTGGCGCATACGGAAAATTTCACGCTTGTCGCCGTCCCCGGGCTTAAGCCGCGCGCTATCGTGCAGGCTGTCATCACCGGCCACAACGGCAAGCATCTCGACATGCAATTGACGGCCGCTTGAGCGGCCTGAGTTTACGGAATTCAAATGGCGCTCAGCTTTCTGAAAAAGGTCTTCACCTTCGGCAAGGACAAGCCGGCGGAAGCCGAGCCTGCCGGCACGCCGGCAGCCGACGCCGTGATGGATCAGGCGGAATCGACGTTCAGCCCCGAGGAAACCCGGACGATCGAAGCCGGGCTGGAGCCGCAATCCGGCACCGAGGATTTGCCGGTCGCTGACGATGCTGTCCTGCCCGAAGAAATGGACACTGCCGGGGAGCCGTCTGCTGATACCCTCGATGCACCTGAGACCGAGGATGAGACGGTTACCTCCGCCGAAGAAGTGGACGTTACACCGGCAATTCTCCCTGCTGTCGAAGAGATCGGCGATATCGGCCTGATCCCGCTGTCGCTGCTCGAGGCGGAAGCCGAAGCGACTGAGATCGAGGAAAGCTCGACACCCCCCTCTGTCCAGGAGCCTGTCCTCGGGCTTGCCGAAGGCAAGACCCGGGGAGGACATCTCCCCCACAAGGGGGGAGATCAGACGGAGCCTTACGCTCCTTCACCGCAAACTACTGCAATTGATGAACCGCAGGACATTTCCGCGAGTCCAATCTCCCCCCCTGTGGGGGAGATGTCGGCGCAGCCGACAGAGGGGGGTGACGAACTCTCGGCAAATGCGGACGTTGAAGAAGCGCCCGCAGCCCCCACCCTCCCCAAGGGCTTCGCCACCGGCCGCATCACCGAGCCTGCCCCGGAAGCGCCAAAGCAGAAACTCACCTGGTTCCAGCGCCTGCGCCAGGGTCTTGCCCGCACGTCGTCGCAGCTGACCGGCCAGATCACCGCCCTCTTCACCAAGCGCAAGCTCGACGACGAGACGCTGCAGGACCTCGAAGATCTGTTGATCCAGGCCGATCTCGGCGTCGAAACGGCGCTGCGCGTCACCGATACGCTGGCCTCCGAACGCTACGGCAAGGACGTGACCGGCGAAGACGTCTCCCGCATCATGGCCGCCGAAATCACCAAGGTGCTTTCGCCGGTTGCCAAGCCGCTGCAACTCGATCTGTCCCACAAGCCGCATGTCATTCTCGTGGTTGGCGTCAACGGCACCGGCAAGACCACCACCATCGGCAAGCTGGCGGCCAAGCTGTCCGGCGCCGGCCTCAAGGTCATGCTCGCCGCCGGCGACACATTCCGGGCCGCAGCCATCGAACAGCTGAAAATCTGGGCCGAGCGCACCAAGTCCGACATCGTCTCCTCGAAACTCGGCGCCGACGCCGCAGGCCTTGCCTATGAGGCATTCGAACAGGCGCGGCTGAAGAAAAGCGACGTGCTGATCATCGATACCGCCGGCCGCCTGCAGAACCGCACGGAACTGATGGCGGAGCTGGAAAAGATCGTCCGCGTGCTCGGCAAGCTCGATCCCGATGCGCCGCATACGGTGCTGCAGACGCTCGATGCCACGACCGGCCAGAACGCATTGAACCAGGTGGAAATCTTCCGCAATGTCGCTGGCGTCAACGGCCTGATCATGACCAAGCTCGACGGCACGGCACGCGGCGGCATCCTCGTCGCCATTTCCGCCAAGCACAAGCTCCCCGTCTATTTCATCGGCGTCGGCGAAGGCGTGGACGATCTCGAACCGTTCGAGGCGAAGGACTTCGCCGAAGCCATTGCCGGAATTCCCCATTGACCCGGATATCATTTTGCCTTTTTGCTGATGTTATAGGACGACCCAGAACGCCGTCGTCTCGGGCCTGACCCGAGAATCCAGACGCAGGAATGCCGGGCTGCGCCGCGGATAGATCGGGTCAAGCCCGAGGATGACGACAAGAAAAACGACCCCCGCATACCGGGCAAGCAATACTATCGCTCCATCGAGCAGGCACTTAAGGACGACATCATGTCATCGATCGAGGCGGTCAAGCCGCGCAAGGAAATCAGCCCGCTTCTGAAAATGGTGCTGGAACTCGGGCCGCTGGTGGTCTTCTTCTTCGCCAATTCGCGCGGCGAGTGGCTGGCCCAGAAATTCCCGGCATTGACCGAACTCGGCGGGCCGATTTTCATCGCCACCGGCCTGTTCATGGCCGCGACCGCGATTGCGCTCAGCGTTTCCTGGCTGTTGACCCGCACCCTGCCGATGATGCCGCTGATCTCCGGCGTCGTCGTCTTCATCTTCGGCGCGCTGACGCTCTATCTGCAGAACGATACCTTCATCAAGATGAAGCCGACCATCGTCAACACGCTGTTCGGCGCCATCCTGCTCGGCGGCCTGCTGTTTGGAAAATCGCTGCTCGGCTATGTCTTCCATTCCGCCTTCAAGCTCGACGAGGCCGGCTGGCGCAAGCTGACCATCCGCTGGGGCGTGTTCTTCGTCTTTCTCGCCATACTCAACGAAGTGGTCTGGCGTAATTTCTCGACCGACTTCTGGGTCGCCTTCAAGGTCTGGGGCACGATGCCGATCACAATCCTGTTCACCCTGTCGCAGATGCCGATCATCATGAAGCATTCGCTGGAACAGGAAACGCAGAAGTGACAACCCTGGCACCGGCCGAAAACCGTTCGCCGCACGCCGCCACCTTCTGGCTTGCCGCCTGCGCTGCCGTTCTCATCGCGCAAATCATCATCGAATACTGGATGGGCCGCACGCCGATCTGCGAATGCGGCACTATCAAGCTGTTCGAGCCGAACGCCAACGGCCCGGGCAATTCGCAGCATCTGGCCGACTGGTATACCCCCTCGCATATCATCCACGGCTTCCTGTTCTACGGGCTTGCCCATCTGACCCTACGCGGAAAGCCGCTGGCGGCAAAACTGCTGCTGGCGCTGGTGATCGAATCCGGCTGGGAAATCCTCGAAAACTCCCCGATCATTATCGACCGCTACCGCGCGGCCACCATCTCGCTCGATTATTACGGCGACAGCATCCTGAACTCGGCGATGGACACGGTCTTCATGGCGCTCGGCTTCTTCTTCGCCCGCCGCGCCCCGGTTGCCCTGACAGTCGCCATCGCCATCATCTTCGAGATTTTCACCGGCTGGCTGATCCGCGATAACCTGACCTTGAACGTGCTGATGCTGGTCTATCCGCTGGATGCGGTAAAGGCTTGGCAGAGCGCGATTTGACGTTGCCTTCGAGGACTGAGGCCCGACAGCACTCGCACGTCATCCTCGGTCTTGTGTCATCCTCGGCCCTGAGCCGAGGATCCATGCTCAGCCATTCGGGTTCGACGCCTTTGGCGAATGGATGCTCGGGTCAAGCCCGAGCATGACAGAGCCTAAAGGGCAAAGCCTCACTTAGGACTTCCCAGCCACAGCCTTCTCGATTGCCGGATAGAGCCCGTCCTTCAGGCTGCGTTCGTCAAACGGGCCGACCCGCTTGTAGACGATCGTTCCCGAGGCGTCGACGAGATAGGATTCCGGGATGCCGTAGACGCCCCAGTCGATCGCTGCCTTGCCGCGCGGATCGACGCCGACGGCGGCGAAGGGATTGCCGAGTTCGCCTAGGAACCGCAGCGCATTGTCGGTCTGGTCCTTGTAGTTGATACCGACCACCGTCAGCCGCGGGTCCTTGGCAAGCTCAAGGATGATCGGGTTCTCCTCGCGGCACGGCACACACCAGGATGCCCAGACATTGACCAGGGTCAGCTTGCCCTTGATCGCTGCATCGGTGAGCGCGGGCATCGGGGCACCGTTGAATGTTGCGCCTTCGAGCGGCGGCATATCCAGTGACGGTGCCTTGGTGCCGATCAGTGCGGAGGGGATTTCGCTGATATCCCGGCCGGAATCGAGCTGGCTCCAGAAGATGACGGCGAGTCCCGCGAAAATCACGAGCGGCAGCGCCGCAAGGAGGATGCGTATCTTGCCCGGCCGGTTGTTTTCCGGCGTGGCGGGGGTCTCGATGCTCATCGTGCTTCTCCGGCCTGCACGGAGCGGCGGCGGATACCGGCCTCGTCCAGCGCCTGCAATTCGCGGCGCCGTGCCCGTCCGTCGGTCCACACCCACAGGACGAGGGCAAGCACGGTGACAACGGCAATGCCGTAGCTGGCGGCGACATAGGCGGTGTGAGGCATCATCGTCTCAGACCTCCCGGCCGGCGCTGCGCGCCGCCTGACGGCGCATCGAGGTCACCCGGCGGCGCCAGATTTCGTTGCGCATGGCGGCGATATGCAAGGTGAAAAACAGCATGGTGAAGGCCACCGCCATCACCAGAAGCGGCGCTAAAAACTCCGGATCGATCGCCGAGCCGCCGAGCCGAAGCACGCTTGCCGGCTGGTGCAGCGTGTTCCACCATTCGACCGAGAACTTGATGATCGGAATGTTGACGAAACCGACGAGGATCAGCACGGCCGAAACCTTGGCGGCCTTGCCAGGCTCGTCCATAGCGCGGTTGAGGGCAATCAGCCCGAGATACATCAGGAACAGCACGAAGACCGAGGTCAGCCGCGCATCCCAGACCCACCAGGTGCCCCACATCGGCTTGCCCCAGAGCGAACCGGTGACCAGCGCCAGAAAGGTGAAGGCGGCACCGATCGGCGCCGCAGAGCGGGCGGCAACGTCGGCGAGCGGATGGCGCCAGACCAGGGTGCCGAGCGCCGACATCGCCATCACCGTATAGCACATCATCGACAGCCAGGCGGCGGGCACATGCACATACATGATACGTACCGTCTCGCCCTGCTGGTAATCGCCTTCGGTGGTAAAGGAAAGATAAAGCCCAACGGCAAACAAAAGCACCGTCAATCCGGCAATCCACGGCAGGACACGTCCGGCCAAGGCCAGGAACCGGGTGGGGTTGGCAAGGTCGCTGAATTTTCGAATGGCCAGACTGTTTTCGCTCATGATGGTTCTTTAACGCGCAACGCGCTTCTCTTCAATCGAGGGGCGGCAATCACATTTGCGTCAGAGCGACGCGCGTTTAACAGCCGCGCAAAAGTGATTTTATCGTTCTGCGCGCAAGCGTCCATCCACCTTCGCGTGATTAAGCTTCAACACGCAATGCCCTAATCAGACGCAGACCGCAGCGCCAAGGCGGCCGCCAAGGGGCCGATGACGGCAAAGAACAGCGTGATGGCAATCAATATCAGGAGAGGCGGCAAGAATGGGGCCGGATCCTGAACGGCAGCATAGGCGGCACTGACGCCGAAGATCAGCACCGGGATCGCCAGCGGCAGGACGAGGATCGAGACCAAAAGCCCGCCGCGCGGCAGCGTCACCGCGACAGCAGCACCGCTCGCGCCGATGAAGGTAATGGCCGGTGTCCCCACCAGAAGTGTCAGCATCGTCGCGCCGATGGCAATCTCGCTCATGTTCATGAACAGCCCGAGCAGCGGCGCGGCGATCACCAATGGCAGCCCGGTCGCCGCCCAGTGCGCCAGGCATTTCACCAGCACCGTCAGCACCAGCGGCATCTCCTGCATCAGCATCAGGTCCAGCGATCCGTCCTCTCGCTCTGCCTGGAAAAGCCGGTCAAGGCCAAGCAGCGAGGCGAGCAGCGCGCCGATCCACAGGATCGCCGGGCCGATCCGCGACAGGAGATTGAGATCGGGACCGACGGCAAAGGGCACGACGGCAACGACCGTCATGAAGAACAACACGCCAATCAGGGCGCCGCCACCGGCGCGCATCGCGAGTTTGAGGTCCCGGAGGAAGAGGGCGATCATGATACGCGAGCCCCTTGTCGTGACCGTGGGTACGAGAGAGACCCCAACCCAACCCATCCCCACAAGGGGGAGGGACTAACCCGAGGCGCCGATGCTGCCGAACAACAACGAACACCGCTTGCAGGAGCCCATGAATTTCGGCGAAGGGCAACCGCGCCGAAGCCCCGCCCCCTTGTGGGGAGAGGTTGGGGAGGGGTCTTCGTCAAGCACAGCATGTTCACACCACGTCCCCCACACCGGCAAATCCCGTCATCCGCAATTCCTGTGCGGCTACCCCCAGCGGCTGATGCGTCGCCGCAATGGCGATACCGCCGGCACTCAGATGCCGCTCCACCAGACCCGCAAACAACCGGTCCGCCGCCGCATCCAGCGCCGCCGTCGGCTCATCGAGGATCCAGACCGGCCGATAGGCGACGAGCAGCTTGGCCATCGCCATTCGCCGCTGCTGCCCGGCCGAGAGATAGCCGAAGGGAAGGTGCGAAACTCCACCAAGGCCGAGGGCCTCCGTGGCCTGCGCGATGCCGATACCGGAGCCACCCACCGAATCACCCATGAAGGATTTCCAGAAGGACAGATTTTCCTGAACGGTCAGCTCGCGCTTCATCGCATTGCGGTGGCCCAGATAGTGGCAGAGCTCGCGCGGATGGCCGATGTCCGGTACCCCGCCCTCAAGCCGGACCTTGCCGGATTCTGCCGCCAGAAGCCCCGCCAGAACCCGCAGCAGCGTCGACTTGCCCGACCCGTTCGGCCCCGTGACGATCAAGGCTTGCCCGGCCTTAAGAACGAACGAAATATCGTGGAAAATCAGGTCCTCGCCGCGTTTTGCACTGAGGTCCTCGACGGCGAGGCTGATCGGCATTCACATTCCTTTTACGACGTTCACCGCAGTGCAAAAAAATTGTCTCAAATTGAGGACGGATGGTCTGGCACGTTCCGGAGAAATTATCTATAACCGCCCCAACACGCCAGCGGTCGGCGTGAATTTCATCCTAGCGCCGAACATGGAATGATTTCCAAGTACGGACAGCGGAAATGGCCGTACCCGCATCCCATATCGCGCTTAAAATGCGTTCGGGCGTTCGTGCGTCAGGTTTTGGCGATCTAACGGAACGGGGTATCCAGTGTCCAAATCCCTAGACAGTTTCAATTGTCGGTCGACGCTCTCGGTCAATGGCGTAGACTATGTCTATTACAGCCTGCCGAAGGCAGAAGAAAACGGCCTCGCCGGCGTCTCGAAGCTTCCCTATTCGATGAAGGTTCTGCTTGAGAACCTGCTGCGCTTCGAAGACGGCCGATCGGTCACCAAGGAGAACATCCTGGCCGTCGCCGCGTGGCTTGATAATAAGGGCCGCGAAGAAAACGAGATCGCCTACCGCCCGGCCCGCGTGCTGATGCAGGACTTCACCGGCGTTCCCGCCGTCGTTGACCTCGCCGCGATGCGCGACGCGATGGTCTCGCTGGGCGGCGATCCGGAGAAGATCAACCCGCTCGTCCCCGTCGACCTCGTTATCGACCATTCGGTCATCGTCGACGAATTCGGCACGCCGACTGCCTTTGCCCGCAACGTCGAGCTCGAATACGAGCGCAACGGCGAGCGCTACCGGTTCCTGAAATGGGGCCAGCAGGCATTCAAGAATTTTCGCGTGGTCCCGCCCGGGACCGGTATCTGTCACCAGGTCAATCTCGAATATCTCGGCCAGACCGTCTGGACCAAGGAAGAAGACGGCGAGATCACCGCCTATCCGGACACCTGCGTCGGCACCGACAGCCACACGACCATGATCAATGGTCTGGGCGTTCTCGGCTGGKGCGTCGGCGGCATCGAGGCGGAAGCGGCCATGCTCGGCCAGCCCGTCTCCATGCTCCTGCCTGAAGTCATCGGCTTCAAGCTGACCGGCAAGCTGAAGGAAGGCGTCACCGCAACCGACCTCGTGCTGATGGTCGTGCAGATGCTGCGCAAGAAGGGCGTCGTTTCCAAGTTCGTCGAATTCTTCGGGTCCGGCCTCGACAACATGACGCTGGCCGACCGCGCGACGATCGGCAATATGGGCCCGGAATATGGCGCGACCTGCGGCTTCTTCCCGGTTGATTCGGAAACCATCAACTACCTCACCATGTCCGGCCGCGAAGAACAGCGCATTGCGCTTGTCGAAGCCTATTCCAAGGCTCAAGGCATGTGGCGCGACAATGACGGTGCCGACCTCGTCTTCACCGATACCCTCGAACTCGACCTCGGCGCTGTCGTTCCTGCCATGGCCGGCCCGAAGCGTCCGGAAGGCCGTATCCCGCTCGAAAACATCGCTTCCGGTTTCGCCACCTCGCTGGACGGCGAATACAAGAAGCCGGGCCAGCTCGACATGCGCTTCCCGGTCGAAGGCACGGATTACGACATCGGTCACGGCGACGTGGCGATTGCCGCCATCACGTCGTGCACCAACACGTCCAACCCCTCGGTTCTGATCGCTGCCGGCCTTCTCGCCCGCAACGCCGTTGCCAAGGGCCTGAAGTCGGCGCCCTGGGTCAAGACCTCGCTCGCACCTGGAAGCCAGGTCGTCGGCGAATATCTTGCCAAGTCCGGCCTGCAGGCATCGCTCGATGCGCTGGGCTTCAACCTTGTCGGCTTCGGCTGCACGACCTGCATCGGCAATTCCGGCCCGCTGCCGGGGCCGATCTCGAAGACGATCAACGAGAAGGGCCTGATCATGTCCGGCGTTCTCTCGGGCAACCGTAACTTCGAAGGCCGTATCTCGCCGGACGTTCAGGCGAACTACCTCGCTTCGCCGCCGCTGGTCGTCGCCTACGCGCTGGCCGGTACGGTCCAGAAGGACCTGACCACCGAGCCGCTCGGTATCGGCAGCGATGGCAACCCGGTATTCCTCAAGGACATCTGGCCGACCTCGCAGGAAATCCAGGAATTCATCCTGAAATACGTGACCCGCGCACTCTACGCATCGAAATATGCAGATGTGTTCAAGGGCGACGTCAACTGGCAGGCGGTTCAGGTTCCGGCCGGCCAGACCTATGCCTGGGACGACAATTCGACCTATGTCCAGAACCCGCCCTACTTCGTCGGCATGGGCAAGACCGGTTCGGGCATCTCCGACATCAAGGGCGCCCGCGTCCTTGGCCTGTTCGGCGACAAGATCACCACCGACCACATCTCGCCGGCCGGCTCGATCAAGGCAGCATCGCCTGCCGGGGCCTACCTCATCGGCCATGGCGTCGGCGTTGCCGACTTCAACCAGTACGGCACACGCCGCGGCAACCATGAAGTGATGATGCGCGGCACCTTTGCCAATATCCGCATCCGCAACCACATGATGGGACCGAACGGCAAGGAGGGCGGCTACACGATCCACTATCCTTCCAAGGAAGAGATGTCGATCTACGACGCTGCCATGCAGTACAAGGCCGAAGGCGTGCCGTTGGTCATCTTCGCCGGTGTCGAATACGGCAATGGCTCGTCACGCGACTGGGCGGCCAAGGGCACCAACCTGCTTGGCGTCAAGGCCGTGATCGCCCAGTCCTTCGAGCGTATCCATCGCTCCAACCTCGTCGGCATGGGCATCGTGCCCTTCGTCTTCGAGGAAGGCACGACCTGGGAATCGCTCGGCCTGAAGGGCGACGAGTCCGTCACGATCGACAATCTCGCCAACGTCCAGCCGCGTGAAAAGCGCGTCGCCAAGATCACCTATGCCGACGGCACGGTGAAGGACGTTCCGCTGATCTGCCGCATCGATACGCTCGATGAGGTGACCTACATGAACAATGGCGGCATCCTGCAGACGGTCTTGCGCGACCTCGCTGCGTGATGCATCCGTGATGCCGAGATGAATGAAGCCGGGGCTTTCACGAGCCCCGGCTTTTTTGTGATCGCCGGTGCCATAAATCTCACTCCAACGTGATTTTCTGTTGAAAGGGGAGCAGCGTATGAAAGACGCAGATAAAGGCTGCACACCGGTACAATCTCGTTGAAATGCCAAAACACTTGAAATGGAAGCTCGATGTCTGGATCATCCACCGTTCGCCGCATCACGCTCGCCTGCGGCCTTGGCCTTATGGCGATGCCAGCCGTGGCGGGGGACGCGGTGACACCGGCAGGCGTCGTGGAACTGTTCACCAGCCAGGGCTGTTCGTCCTGTCCGCCGGCGGATGCGGCGTTGAAAACGCTGATCGACAGCGGCAAGGTCGTCGCACTGTCCTATCACGTCGATTACTGGAACTATCTCGGCTGGGCTGACACGCTGGCCTCGAAGGACAACACCGCCCGGCAATATGCCTACGCCAGAATGTTTGGCCGCAGCGGTGTCTACACGCCGCAGGCGGTGCTCAACGGCCGCGACCATATCAACGGCGCCGATCTCAACGGAATCAACAATCGTCTTTCGGCGATGAATTCTGCGGGAAAGGGCCTTGACGTTCCGGTCTCCGCCAGCGTCCGCAAGGACGAGATCGACATCCAGATCGGTGCCGGCAGCGGCAAGGCCAATGTCGTCGTCGCCTATTTCAATCGCCAGCAGATTGTCGCCGTCAAGAAGGGCGAAAACAGCGGCAAGACGATTTCCTATTGGCATTCCGTCCGCGATGTCCAGACGATCGGCATGTGGGATGGCAAGCCTGCCAGTTTCGTTCTGCCCGCCTCCATCCTCAACGAGGGAGAAAACGGCGGCTGCGCCGTGCTGCTGCAGAAGATGAAGGACAGCGAAACGCCCGGCGCCATCCTGGGCGCTACGACTGTGATGGCGGACAATACCGCCAATTGAATAACTGGTTCGGCCCGGCAGCATCGAGGGGCTGGGGCTGAGGGTTCGAAGATGCCGGACCGAACCGTCCACGCTTCGCAGGCACATGCAGTACCCGACCCGCATGGTGTCTGGAGCAGCCGCGCCCGATGGGCGCTTTGGCCAGCCGCTCCGAGCTGCACCCCGTTCAGGGCAGAAACCTTCAAACGGACATGCAGGCCGCACACGCGGGAGGACTCCCCCAGTGCCGACGGGCGCGAGTTTCGTCGCCAATTGGGGCACCGATTGGGCTGAAATGCGGCACACCCGAAAAAAGTCTCCCTTCGTCCGATCCGCCTTGCGGCTTGCATTTCAGCGAAGCTCAGGCAAACTGTAACCGTCCTGTCACAATAAAGCCGGGGTAGAAATGACCGATGAGCCGGATTTTCAGCGAGGCGAAACCCGTTCGGAAAGGCAGCAAACGTCAGATGTGGTTGTGAACCTGCACGAATACCGCAGCAACAACCAGGACTTACTCCCGATCACCTTCCACCGCCGGGAACTCGACATGATCCTGCGGATTTACGGTCGCATGGTCGGCGAGGGCGAGTGGCGCGACTATGCAATGGACCATCTGCGCGACAGGGCGGTCTTCTCGGTGTTCAAGCGCTCGGGCGAGATGCCACTTTTCCGGATCGAGAAAAATCCAAAACTGGCAGCGAAACAAGGGGCCTTTAGCGTCGCCAATACGCACGGCATGATCCTGAAACGTGGCCATGACCTGCAGCAGGTGCTGAAAGTCTTCGACAAGATGCTGAAGGTCATCAAGACCTGAATCAGGTGCGATACAGCGTATCGGGATAGACGCCGGGTTCGGGATCGGTGGTCAGACCGTCGCCGAGCGGCAATTGCATGATGATCGTATCCAGCCAGCGGCCGTGCTTGAAACCGGTTCCCTTCATCAATCCGCCATGCGCGAAACCTGCTGCGCGATGGACCGCGACGGATGCCGGATGCGCGCCGCCGATGACGGCGACCATCTGGCGGAAACCGAGCTGCGTACAGCGGCTGATCAGGTCGGCAAGCAGCGCCTTGCCCACGCCCTGGCCGCGCGCTTCCGGCGCCAGATAGATCGAATCCTCGACCAGGAACCGGTAGGCCGGGCGGGTCCGGAACGCCGAGGCATAGGCGTAACCGAGCAGCACCCCATCGGCATCGACGGCTGCGATATAGGGATAACCGTTGCCGGTGATGACAGAAAAGCGCGACGCCATTTCGGCCTCGTCGGGTGGGGTCATTTCATAGGAGGCGACGCCGTTCAGCACGGATTCCCGATAGATCGCGGCGATGGCCGGGAGGTCGGATAAGGTGGCGTCGCGCAGGATGAAAGCCATCGGGAAAGCCTGAGTGAAAAAGAAGACCACCAGTCCTCTGTCATATCGCAGCGGCACGAGCAAGCGGATGCCGCCCGCGGAGCCAGGGCACAAAAAAGGCGGCCGAAGCCGCCTTTCCAGATGTTGCCAGTTCGAACTAATCGCGATTTCCGAGGAACCGGAGCAGGAACAGGAACAGGTTGATGAAGTCGAGATACAGGGTCAGGGCGCCCATGATGGCCTTGCGGCCAGCAACGTCGGCACTATCCGCTTCAAAGTACATTTCCTTGATCTTCTGCGTATCCCAGGCGGTGAGGCCTGCGAAGATCAGAACGCCGATGGCCGAGATCGCAAAATCAAGCGCCGACGAGGCGAGGAAGATGTTGACGATCGAGGCGATGATCAGGCCGAACAGACCCATCATCAGGAACGAGCCCATGCCCGACAGGCTACGCTTGGTGGTGTATCCGTAGAGCGACAGGGCGCCGAACGAAGCGGCCGTGACGAAGAACGTCTGGGTGATGCTCTGGCCGGTATAGATCAGGAAGATCGACGACAGCGACAGGCCCATCAGACCGGCGTAGACCCAGAAGGCCGTCTGCGCGGCGGAGACGCTCATCGAGTTGATACGGAAGCTCATGTAGAACACCAGAGCCAGCGGGGCGAGCATCACGACCCACTTCAGCGGGCTCACATAGATCGCCTGACCGAAGGCGGTCAGCTGTCCGTCAGCGAATGCGAATTGGAAGGCGGCAAAGGCGGCAATACCAGTGATTGCCAGGCCAAGGGCCATAAGGTTGTACACCTTGAGCATATAGGTGCGCAGACCTTCGTCGATTACGGCCCCCGCCTGCGCACCAGTCTGCGCCGTCCGGGTTTGGTAGTTTCTAAGATCAGCCATTGTTTCCTCTATATAAGCCCCGGTTTAGTTTACGGTGTCGGGTCATAAGGGCGCATCATTTCAAGATGCCAGCCACTCGGCCCAGGCGCCGCTGCGGGGCTCCAGCATGCCTGTGCTAAATATGATGTCGAAATACGACTTGCACAAGACCGCAAGGGGCCTGAATCACTCGAAAAGCCGCTTTCGGCGGCTTTCCGGCGCTAGCGTTAACGGTTAACTGCCCCTCAGAGTTCCCGCAGGACGGGTGCAGCCTTCTGCCCGAGCACCCGCCAGGTGCCTGCCAGGCCGAAACCGACCGTGACGACGAGGGCGACAGCCATGGTGATCAGCGCCACATCCGGCAGGAAGGACGACGGCAAGCTCATGATCTTGCTGACCACGAACCATGCCGCGACGCCACCGGCGAACAGGGCAAAGATCGCCGTTGACAGCCCGAGTATCGCATATTCGTAGCAGAAGGCGCGGATCAGCGTCGAGCGCGTCGCCCCCAGCGTCTTCAGGACGACGGCATCATGCGTCCGTGCCCGGTTGCCGGCGGCAAGCGCCCCGGCCAGCACCAGGACGGAGGCGACCAGCGCGACGGCAGCGGCAGCGCGAATGGCCGTCGCCAGCTGTCCGACCAGCACGTTGATGATGTCGAGTGCGTCCTTGACGCGGACACTGGTGATCGTCGGATAGGCATTGGTCACCGCCTTCAAGGTGGCTGCTTCCTCCTTGGCCGTAGCACCCGGATCGATCACCGTTGCAAGCCAGGCATGCGGCGCGCCGGCAAAGGTGTTCGGCGAGAACACCATGACGAAGTTGATCGACAGCGATTCCCACTCCACCTTGCGGAAATTGGCGATCCGGGCCGTGAGATTGCGGCCGAGCACGTTGACGGTGACGGTATCGCCGATCTTCAGGCCGAGTTCACCGGCTTCTTCAGCGGAAAACGATACCAGCGGCTCGCCGGTATAGTCCGGCGCCCACCAGTCGCCTTGGGTCAGCGACGAATTTTCCGGCCGGTTCTTGGCGTAGGTGATGCCCCGGTCGCCGCGCAGGACCCATTGCCCGGCCGGCGGTACGTTCATTTTCGTCACATCCTCACCGTTGAAGGCGAGGATACGCCCGCGCAGCATCGGCACTTCGATGACCTTGCCCTTTGGAAGGCTCTTTTGCAGCAAGGAACGGAAGCCTTCGACCTCGGCGCTTTGGATATCGACGAAGAAGAAGTTCGGCGCGCGTTCCGGAAGATTGCCGGTCAGTTCGCGGCGCAGATTGCCGTCGATCAGTGCCAGCGTCACCAGCAGTGCCAGGCCAAGGCCGAGCGACAGCACCACCGACGGCGTCAGCGCACCGGGGCGGTGGATATTGCCGATGGCAAGCCTGAGCGCCGGCGAGCTGACGCGCGGCGCCCGGCGGGCGAGCATGGCGACCAGAACGGCGACGCCGCGCAGCACGACGAATGAAAAGGCGATGGCACCAAGGAACGTCAGCGAGATCGTCCTGTCATAGGCCGTGACGATCGCAAGGCCTGCAAGAGCTCCGAGGCAAAGGGCGGCGGCCAGGAGATAGGGCCAGGACGGCAGGCGTGCCCGCTCGAACCCCTGTTCGCGAAACAGCGCCGTCGCCGGCACTTCGCGGGCATGGCCGAGCGGCAGGATGGCAAAGGCGAGCGATGTCAAAAGGCCGAACACGGCGGCAAGACCGAGCGCGCCGGGATAGAGCTGGAACGCCGTCGAAATTGGCAAGACGCCGGCGAGGAATTGCGCCGCGACAAAGGGAATGAGCGCGCCCAGCACCAGGCCGATGCCGATACCGATCAGGGCGATCAGCAGGATCTGGATGAGATAGATAGTGGTGACCATCGAGGCGGGCGCACCGACGCATTTGAACGTGGCGATAACGCCGCGCTTGGAATCGAGATAGGCACGCACCGCATTGGCGACGCCGACGCCGCCGACGATCAGCGCCGTCAGCCCGACAAGGGTGAGGAACTGGGAAAAGCGGGTGATATTGGCCGTCAGCGCCGGAGCGGCATTCTGGCTGGTGCGAACAGACCAGCCTGCCTGCGGAAATTTTTCCTCCGCCTGCCTGCGCAAAGCCGGTACGCTGGAGGCATCCGCGACCTTCACCTTGTAGGTATGCTCGACCAGGCTCCCCGGCTGCACAAGACCGGAAGCATCAAGCGCCTGTTTTGAGATCAGCAGGCGCGGTGCAAAACCAAACCCGTCCGACAGGGCATCCGGTTCACGCACGATGGTGCCCGCGATGCGAATACGGGCGGTCCCGAGCAGGATTTCATCGCCGGTCTTGATCCCAAGACGCTCAAGCAAAAGCGGCGCCGCCAGCACATCGTAGGCACCGTTGTTTTCTGAAAGCATATCGCCCAGCGGTGCCGCCGGTTCGCTCTCGAACGTGCCATAGAGCGGATAGGCTGCGTCAACGGCCTTCAGTTCGACCAGCGCCTGGTTGGAGCCATCCGGCAGCCGGGCCATCGAGCGCAGACCGGATGAGACCGCGACCGTGCCGAGGCTGCCGATGAATTTTTTTTCCTCGTCGGTCGCGACGCGGTTGTTGAGTTCGAAGCGGATATCGCCGGCGAGCAGTTCGCGGCCCTGGCTGGCGATGGAGCCGGTGATCGATTGCGACAGCGAGTTGACCCCGGCAATGGCTGCCGTTCCAAGCGCCACGCAGGCAAGGAAGATATAGAACCCCCTCAGGCCGCCGCGCATTTCGCGAAGCGCAAGGCGGAAAGCCAGTCCGGGACGAAGCCCGCCGAAAGCAGCGGCCCTCATGCCGACGCAGCCTTGGACAGCGGTGCGGAAACCGGCTGCTCATGACTGGCGCCGGAAACGATCTCGCCGGATCGCACCCGCACCTGGCGCGAGCAGCGGGCGGCAAGCGATGCATCATGGGTGACCAGAACCAGCGTCATGTCGCGCTCGGCCTGTTTGGAGAAAATCAGATCAGCCACTTGGCTGCCGGTTTCGGCATCGAGATTGCCGGTCGGTTCGTCAGCGATCAGTAGCTTCGGCGACGGTGCAAGCGCCCGGGCAATGGCGACACGCTGCTGCTCGCCGCCGGACAACTGGCCGGGATAATGCGACAGCCGCTCGCCGAGACCGACGGAGACAAGCTCCTGCCGGGCGATCTCGAAAGCGTTGCGGATATTGGCAAGCTCAAGCGGCACGGCGACATTTTCCAGCGCCGTCATGTTCGGGATCAGATGGAAAGACTGGAAGACGATACCGATATTGCGGCCGCGAAACTCCGCCACCCGGTCTTCACTCAAACCATGCAAGGGCGTGCCGTCGATGACGATCTCGCCGCTATCGAGGCGTTCCAGCCCGGCCAGAACCATCAGCAGCGTGGATTTACCGGATCCGGACGGACCGACGATGCCGACGGATTCGCCGGCATCGATCGACAGGTGCATTCCCTTGAGAACATGAACGGACGCAGCGGCCTGGCCGAGGGTCAGATCCGCATTTTTCAGTTCGATCATGGTTTTTGCCAAGGGAAACTGTCCTATATGTATAGTATGAAGCTTGCCGGAACGGCTGACTTTTACCGATTTAAGGGCGCGTTCATGCGAATAAAAGGTTTCTGTACATTTTTGTTGGCGATCACGGCGATTGTGATCATGCCGGCGATCGGCCGCGCAGAGCCGCTCAACCTCGTTGGTTTTGGCGACAGCCTGATGGCCGGCTATCAGTTGCCGGCAGAAGACGCCTTTCCGGCCCGGCTGGAAAAGGCCTTGCGCGCCAAGGGTCACGACGTGGCGATCAGCAATGCCGGCGTCTCTGGCGACACGACATCCGGCGGTCTGGCGCGGATCGACTGGTCGGTACCGGATGGCACCAGGGGCGTCATCCTTGAACTCGGCGCCAACGATGCCTTGCGCGGCATCGCGCCGGAGGAAAGCCGCAAGAACCTTGCCGCCATGATCGAGAAGCTGAAATCACGCGGTATCCCGGTGCTCTTGGTCGGTATGATGGCGCCGCCGAACATGGGCGCCGACTATGCGGCGCGGTTCAATCCGATCTATCCGGAGCTCGCCAGGACCTATGGCGCAGAACTCTATCCATTCTTTCTCGACGGCGTCGTCGAAGATGCCAAACTGAAGATCGACGACGGCATGCATCCGAACGGCGATGGCATCGGCGTCATGGTGGGCCGCTTCCTGCCATCAGCCGAACGGTTCCTTCAATCCCTCACAACGGGAGGTTGACGCCAACCAAACAAGAACTATTTCCTTGTTCAGCACCTGTTAATCCCGTTGGATAAATATTGCAGGTGCGAAATTGTAATTGCTTCCAGATGGCAAGCATGATTCGCTGGGTTATCTTCAAGAGATTCGGGGAGCTCGTTATGCCGAGACTTTTCACCGCCCTCGAGATACCGCGTAATGCCGCGATGAGCCTTTCATTGTTGCGTGGTGGTCTTCCCGGTGCCCGTTGGATCGATGTGGAGAATTACCACATCACCCTTCGCTTCATCGGTGACGTCGACAATCGTACCGCCGACGAGATCGTGGATCGGCTGGACCGCATCGAACGCCCGGAATTCCAGCTGCAGCTGACCGGCACCGGCGCTTTCGGATCAAAAAAACCGCATTCCGTCTGGGCCGGCGTCAGCAACCCGCCGGAACTCTATGCCCTTCAGGCCGAAATCGAACGTATCTGCCAGCGGCTGGGCCTACCCGCCGATCCCCGCAAATTTGCCCCTCATGTGACGCTCGCACGGTTGCGCTCTTCACGGGTCGAGGATGTTGTCGGCTATCTTTCGGGCCGCGGCGGCTTCTACACCAACCCGTTCACCGTCTCGCGCTTCGTGCTCCTGTCGTCGCGCGATTCGGTCGGCGGCGGCCCTTATGTCACCGAAGAGGCCTTCCCGCTCTATGAGCGCGCTTCGAGCCTGCCGATGAGCGACGTGCATCCCTCGAAAAGCATGTTGTAGACGGTTTCGAAGCCTTCCGGCCCCTCGTAATAGGGGTCGGGGACATCGCGCGCAGTACCCAGCGTATAGTCGAGAAACAGATGCAGCTTGTGCTGTGTCTCAAGCGGTGCCAACCCGCGCAGACTGGCGAGATTGCTGCGGTCCATAGCGAAGATCAGATCGAACGCCTCGAAATCGCCGGCATCGACCTTGCGCCCGCGTTGGCCGGCAATGTCGATCCCATGTTTCAGCGCAACGGCGATCGAGCGGTGATCCGGCGGATCGCCGATATGCCAGCCGCCCGTGCCAGCCGAATCGACGTCCACCGGACCATCCCCCGCAACGTGACGCAAAATGCCCTCGGCCAAGGGCGAACGGCAGATATTGCCGAGACAGACGAAGAGAATTCTGACAGGTTTCATATTATCCAACGGGCCTGCCCCAGCGATGCGCGTCAGACATGACGCTCGGCGCTGTAGGAAAAGGTTGAACCTATCCCTAGCTGCCGCGTTGCGAAACCGGAAAATGCCGCCGTCGAAGAAGCTGGAGGAAACTGCCATGAAACAGGAAAAACTCACTGCTGAAGCAATCGCCGAGAACCTGCACAAGATGGAGGGCTGGGTGCTTGCGGAAGACGGGATGTCGATCTGGAAAGCCTTTCGGTTCAAGAGCTTCGTCGAGGCCTTCGCGTTCATGACCGAAAGTGCGTTGGCGGCAGAAAAATTCGGCCATCACCCCGAATGGTTCAATGTCTACAACAAGGTCGACGTGACGCTGACCACCCATGATTCCCAAGGGCTTACCGAGCTGGACTTCAAGCTTGCCGCGAGGATGGACCGGGCGGCGGCCGGGCGGATGCCGGACCATATGAAGTGAGGCCATTTGAAATGGCTGCAGCGCTCACCATATGATTTTCCATGACGGATGGGACAGACAAGATGGATGACATCAAGATCGGCGAGATTTTGCTGCCTGGCGAGGAAAGCGAGCAGGAAGCGAAAGCCCGCAAGGTGCAGCGCCGTTTCTGGCCGACCCTGAAACGGGCAATGCGGCAGGTGCCGTTCAGCCGCGACGTTGTTGCCGCCTATTATTGCGCGATGGACCCGGCGACGCCGATGCGCACGCGCGGCATCCTGCTCGGCGCGCTCGCCTATTTCGTCATGCCGTTCGATTTCATTCCCGACGTTTTGGCCATGGTCGGCTTCTCCGACGACATCGCCGTGCTGACCGCAGCCTTTGCGGCGATCAGCGGCCAGATCAAGGAAAAGCACTACATCAAGGCGGACGAGGCCTTGCAGGACAAGCTCTCCGACTGAGCCACGTCAATGGGCGCTATCGATGCCACCCTCTTCGAGCAGGGCCCGCAATTTGCCGAACGCAAGGCGGATGCGCGACTTGACCGTTCCCAGCGGAAGACCGGTCGCTGCCGAAATCTCCGAGTGCGACTGGCCGAAGAAGAATGCCATCTGGATGAGAGTCACCTGCTCCGGCGGCAACTTCGCCAGCGCAATCCGGACGATCTGCGCGCGATCTTCAGTTTCGATCAGGTCATCCGGCGTGGGAGGCGCCGCCGGCAGGAGCAACGGCTCGTGTGCATCAAGCGCACCACCATGCTGCCGCCGCGCCACATCGATACGCCGGTTGCGGGCGATGCGGAAAAGCCATGTCGAAAGCGAGGACTTTTCCGGATTGTAGAGATGCGCCTTCTGCCAGAGAACGACCATCACATCCTGCACGACCTCTTCCGCCTCGGCGGCATCGGCGTTCTGCCGCATCAGGAAGGATTTCAGCCGCGGCGCGAAGAAGTCGAAGAGCTCGCAAAAGGCGATCTGGTCACGATTGCGGGCGACGGCCACGGCAAGGGCTGCGAAATGCTGTCTGACTTCAACATTCATTCCGCTTTTGATGGCCTCCCGCACTGATTTTCAGAGTATTTCACAAGAGGTACCGCGCTTTTGGCAAAGGTCAAATTCTTGCCTGATTCTTTGTGACATAAAACGAACGCCGGGCACGCGTCGGATGATTGGGCATTTGCCCGGCAAGTGAAGCGTGCAGGGCAGCGGAATTCGGCATTTTCCCGCCGGTACCGTTCTCTGGGTTTTCGCACACCATGGATCAAGGCAAGCTTGCACAGTTCGGGCGCTTAACTGCTGGCCTGAAACTTGAGCCGAGTTTGCGTCGTACTCTGTTCCATATTAAAGCGGATAGGACGGCAAGTTCAGAGAATGTTGACGGTTTGGTAACCTGAATTAAGTCAAAATAAATCAAATCGTGACCAAGCGTTGCCCGGCTTATGCTGATCGGGTTTTGGGCGCTCAAGAAACCGGCAGGACAAGATGTTTGTAAGAAAGCTTAACCTCGCACTCGCACTCGTGCTGGCATTCGCCGGCGTTGCTTCGGCCCAGTCGCCGACCCGCATTCAGCAGTTCAATGCCTGGGGTGCCTATTCCTATCAGGCCGGCGCCGGCAAGGTTTGCTACGTGCTGTCGGTCCCGAAGGAAAAGAGCCCGGCCAACGTCGATCACGGCGACATCTTCTTCCTCGTGTCGCAGCGCCCCGGTCAGAACATTTCCTATGAACCTCAGGCGATGATGGGCTATCCGCTTCAGGAAAATTCCAAGGTCACGGTCACCATCGATACCAAGAATTTCGTGATGTTCACCAAGGGCAACTCCGCCTGGGTGGAGAATGCCGCCGAAGAGCCGGCGCTGGTGGCCGCGATGAAGACCGGCAAGGCAATGTCGGTTGCTGCAAAATCCCGCAAGGGCACGCCGACGGCCTATTCCTACTCGCTGTCGGGCATTTCGGCCGCGCTGAAGCAGATCGAAACCTGCAAGTAAGCCGTATTCAGCTCCGTTATTGTTTTGAAAGGCCGGTTCATCCGGCCTTTCAGCATTGAGCCCTTCGTCTTTTTGCAGATCTGCCCTGTAGCGCCGGAGGGTGACGTGGGGCGAAAACCGTGCTAAAGGCCCGCTCAACGATAGCTGCGCGGATCGTTGACGATCCCAAGATGCGGCAACCGAACTCTGATCTCAGCATTTTACGCAACCGGCTGCAGGCAAAAACGCTTGAACGGGCCTTGCGTATCGCGAACGTGGGAAATGGCGAGAATGGCCGCGACTGAAGCACTCAATCTGGACCATCCGGTCAAGGCACCGGTCCGTCCCGCCATGGCAGCCGAAAAGCCGACACTGATCGGCCTTTCGCGCGAAGACATGGGCAAGGCGCTGGCTGAAATCGGCGTCCCGGTCAAGCAGGTCAAGATGCGCTCCAGCCAGCTCTGGCACTGGCTCTATGTCCGCGGCGTCTCCGATTTCGACCACATGACCAATGTGTCGAAGGACATGCGCGAGCTGCTAAAGCAGCATTTCACCATCGCCCGTCCGGAAATCGTCGAGGAACAGATCTCCACCGACGGCACCCGCAAATGGCTCTTGCGCTTTCCGCCGCGCGGTGCTGGCCGTCCCGTCGAGATCGAGACCGTCTATATTCCCGAGGAAGGCCGCGGCACGCTTTGCGTTTCCAGCCAGGTCGGCTGCACGCTCACGTGCTCCTTCTGTCATACCGGCACCCAGAAGCTGGTGCGCAACCTGACGGCCGAGGAAATCCTCTCGCAGCTTTTGCTCGCGCGCGATCGCCTCGGCGATTTCCCCGACCGCGACACGCCGGCCGGCGCAATCGTCCCCAATGAGGGCCGCAAGGTCACCAATATGGTGATGATGGGCATGGGTGAGCCGCTTTACAATTTCGACAACGTCAAGACGGCACTTTTGATCGCCACCGACGGTGACGGCCTGTCTCTGTCGAAGCGCCGCGTGACGCTGTCGACCTCCGGCATCGTTCCGGAAATCTTCCGCACCGGCGAGGAAATCGGTGTCATGCTGGCGATCTCGCTGCATGCGGTTAAGGACGATCTGCGCGACATGCTTGTGCCGATCAACAAGAAATATCCGCTGAAGGACCTGCTGGATGCCTGCCGCAAGTATCCCGGCCTGTCGAATGCCCGCCGCATCACCTTCGAATATGTCATGCTCGAAGGCGTCAACGACACACTGGAAGATGCCAAGGAACTGGTACGCCTGCTGAAGGGCATTCCGGCCAAGATCAACCTGATCCCCTTCAACCCCTGGCCGGGCACGAACTACCAGTGTTCGAAATGGGAAAAGATCGAAAAATTCGCCGATTTCATCAATGCAGCCGGTTATGCCTCGCCGATCCGCACGCCGCGCGGCCGCGACATTCTCGCCGCCTGCGGCCAGCTGAAATCGGACTCCGAGCGCATGCGCAAGGTCGATCGCATGGCCTTGGAAGCGATGATGATCGCCAATCACGGCGAGGATTGATCAGCAATTTTGATGGATGCCGGTCTCCAATTCGATTGATTTAAGCGTCCAGCCTTCCTAAGACTGCCGGAAAATCAGTCTTGGAGGACACCCATGCGTTCACTTCTCATTGCTCTGGCGGCAACCGTCGCTCTCACCCTGCCCGCTCGGGCGGAAGACGTGACGGTTGCGGTCACCGCGATCGTCGAACACCCGGCGCTTGATGCGGTGCGTGACGGCGTCAAGGAAGCACTGGCCGCTGCCGGCTACAAGGAAGGCGAAAACCTCAAGTTCCTCTACGAATCCGCGCAAGGCAATCCGGCAACAGCAGCCCAGATCGCCCGCCAGTTCGCCGGCGAAGCGCCAAGCGTGATTGTGCCGATCTCGACACCGTCGGCCCAGGCCGTGGTGTCCTCGACGCGCGACATTCCGGTGGTCTTCACCGCCGTTTCCGATCCGCTCGGCGCCCAGCTTGTCAAGAACATGGACAAGCCCGGCGGCAACGTCACCGGCCTTTCAGACCTGTCGCCTGTTGCCGAACATGTCGCGCTGATCAAGGAAATCCTGCCGAACGTGAAGTCGATCGGCTACCTCTACAATTCCGGTGAGGCGAATTCCGTGTCGCTGCTCGCCGTCCTGAAGACCGAAGCCGAAAAGGCCGGCCTGACGGTTGTCGAATCCGCCGCCACCAAGTCTGCCGAAGTCCAGGGCGCGGCCCGCGCCCTCGTCGGACGTGCCGATGCCATTTACATCCCGACCGACAACACGATCATCTCCGCACTCGAAGGCGCTGTCGCCGTTGCCGAGGAAGCCAAGCTGCCGCTGTTCACCGCCGACACGGACTCCGTTTCGCGCGGCGCCATTGCTGCTCTCGGCTTCAATTACCACGATGTCGGCAAGCAGACCGGCGACATCGTCGTTCGCATCCTGAAGGGTGAAAACCCCGGCGATATCGCTGTCAAGGTTGCCGCCGGCACCGACCTCGTCATCAACAAGGGTGCAGCCGCCAAGATGGGTGTAACCTTCCCGGAAAGCGTGACCGCCCGCGCCACCCGCGTCATCGAATAAGCGCGAAGCGCCTTCAACGGCATAATCCGGTTGATTTTGAACCGCCCTCGCATCATACGGGGGCGGTTCATCTGTAAAACAAGCTCCCTTTTTCCGGCAAAGCAGCCCGGAGGGGTTTGAAGACTTTAAGAAGAGGACCGATCGCGGTGAGCCAAATTGCCTTCTGGGGCGCAGTCGAGCTTGGGCTCGTCTATGCCTTTGTCGCCCTCGGCGTGTTCCTTGCCTTCCGCGTCCTCGATTTTCCGGACCTGACCGTTGACGGCTCGTTTCCGCTCGGTGCTGCGGTGACTGCCGTGCTGATCATCGCGGGCGTCAATCCTTGGCTTGCTTCAGGCGTCGCCATGGTCGCTGGAGCCGCAGCCGGCATCGTCACCGCCATCCTCAATGTCCGCTTCCGCATCCTCAACCTTCTGGCCTCGATCCTGACGATGATCGCGCTGTTCTCGGTCAATCTGCGGGTCATGGGCAAGCCGAACGTCGCGCTGATCAACGCCGACACGATGCTGTCGCCCTTCTACGGCCTGGGCCTGCGGGACTTTTACGTGCGGCCGCTGTTCGTCGGGCTTCTGGTCCTCGTCGCGATTATCGCCGTCTGGCGCTTCCTTGAAAGCGACGCCGGTCTTGCGATGCGGGCAACGGGCGCCAATGCGCGCATGGCGAGAGCGCAAGGGGTCGATACCAGCCGCCAGATCTATCTCGGAATGGCCCTGTCCAACGCGCTGGTCGCATTTGGCGGCGCGCTGTTTGCCCAGACCAACGGTTTTGCCGACGTGACCTCGGGTGTCGGGACCATTGTCGTTGGTCTCGCCGCGGTCATCATCGGCGAAACCCTGCTCGGTGCCCGCGGCATCCTGATTGCGCTTGTTGGATGTGTGCTCGGCTCGATCCTCTACCGCATCGCCATCCAGCTGGCGCTATCGACCGACATGCTCGGCCTGCAGGCCTCCGACCTCAACCTGGTCACCGCAGCCCTTGTCACGGTCGCGCTCGTTCTTCCCCGCCTGCGCCGCGGAGGTGCCGCATGATCAAGCTCGACAACATCCAGGTCATCTTCGGCAAGGGAACGCCGCTGCAGAAGCAGGCGCTGAACGGCGTCAGCCTGACCATCGAGGAAGGCACTTTCGTCACCGTCATCGGCTCCAATGGCGCCGGCAAATCGACCGTGCTCGGCGTGCTCGCCGGCGACGTCCTGCCGAGTGCCGGTCAGGTGACGATCGGCAATACCGACGTCACCCGCAAAGGCACCGCCGCCCGCGCCGGTCTTGTTGCCCGCGTCTTTCAGGACCCGCTGGCCGGAAGCTGCGGCGCTCTGTCGATCGAGGAAAACCTGGCGCTTGCCGCCCGTCGCGGCGAAAGCCGCGGCCTGACGCCGGCGCTGGGAACCAAACGACGCGAACATTTTCGCGAACGCATTGCCGAGCTTAATCTTGGCCTTGAAAACCGCATGAGAGATCGCATGGACCTGCTTTCGGGCGGTCAGCGTCAGGCAGTCTCGCTGGTCATGGCAACGCTTGCAGGCTCCGAAGTGCTGCTGCTCGACGAGCATACGGCAGCGCTCGATCCCGGCATGGCCGAATTCATCATGAATCTGACCCAGAAGATCGTTTCCGAACGCAAGCTGACGGCGCTGATGGTCACCCATTCGATGCGCCAGGCGCTCGATTTCGGTCACCGCACCATCATGCTGCATGCCGGCGAAGTGGTGCTCGACGTCTCCGGCGACAGCCGCAAGACGCTGCAGGTGGAAGACCTCATCGCCATGTTCCGCAAGATTCGCGGCCAGACGCTGGATGATGACGCATTGCTGATCGGATAGCGGCCGATCAGCGCGTCTGCGTGAACAGGATTTTTACCGMGAAGACCGAGAAGACGCCAGCAAACGTGTAATCGATACCGCGCATCACGGTCTTCTTGCGCTGCAGCCAGGCCGACAGCCAGTCGGCCGTCAGGATGACCAGCACGTTGACCGGCATCGCGGCGGCAATGAAGAAGAAGCCCAGGAACAACAGCTTCTGTGTCACGGCCGGATCGTTGGCGGTGACGAACTGCGGCAGGAAGGTCATGAAGAATATGATGACCTTCGGATTGAGCAGGTTGACCCAGAGCCCGGTGGAAATATTGGCCAGCGCTGAAGCGCCGGTATCATCGACCTTCTTGACGGTCAGCGTCGAGCCGTAACGGATTGCCTGCACGGCCAGCCAGAACAGATAGGCGGCACCGCCGGTCTTCAGCATCATGAAGGCCGTCGGCGAAGCGGTGATCAGCGCCGAGATACCGAAAGCGACCAGCAGCGTGTGGACGACGCAGCCAAGGCTCGTTCCGACCACGATGAAGAAGGCGGCGGCCTTACCTTGTGACAGCGCCCGGCTGATCGACAACGTCATGTCCGGCCCCGGCGTCGCTGCCAGAAGCAGCGTTGCTGCGGTGAAAGCCAGAAGGGTCGGCAGGCTCGGCAGGAAATCCATGGTCGGGTCTTTCGGCGGGATGGAATTCTTGTCTGGATATCACAGCCCATGCTAGATTGCAGCTACGCAATCGGCAGGAATTTCCATGGCAAAGAACGCACAGATTGTTTTGGACGACGAACTCGGCGCCTTCATTGACCGGCAGGTTCGCGAAGGGAACTATGCCTCCGCGAACGACGTTGTAGAGGCCGGGCTACGCCTTCTGCGCGATGACGATGCAAAGCTTGAAGCGCTCAAGGCTGCCTTGATCGAGGGCGAAGAATCGGGCGAACCCGTCGAGTTAGACTTCGACGACTTCCTGAAACAAATGCACGCCAAGTATGCCTCTAGGTAGTGGCTACAGACTTCTGCCTGCCGCGCGGATGGACCTGGAAAATATCTGGCGCTACACTTTCGAAACGTGGTCTTTGCAACAGGCCGATGATTACCAGCGCCTACTGGTGAGTGCTTTCTCCGCATTGGCTAACGGCCGTAAAAACGGCCGGGATTTGCAAGCAATCAGGCCTGGTTATTTTTCCCTTGCCTGCAATTCACATTGCATCTTCTATCGCAAGGGTGCGACCGGAATCCTCATCATCCGTGTCCTGCACCAGCGAATGGACCCGACGCGGCACCTCTGAAAGCAGTTGTGCGTCATTTCCCGGCGTGACGAGGCTTGCACGCCCCGGCAATCTCGCTAAAAGTGCCGCAGAATTTTTCTTGGGCGCGATCCCGCATTTCCTCGGACAAGCCCGCGTTTTCTCTGACAAGACGGACAGACAAACATGGCAAAGCAAGTGAAAAAGGTCGTTCTCGCCTATTCCGGCGGTCTCGACACGTCGATCATCCTGAAGTGGCTGCAGACCGAACTCGGCGCTGAAGTCGTCACCTTCACCGCCGATCTCGGCCAGGGCGAAGAGCTCGAACCGGCCCGCAAGAAGGCCGAGATGATGGGCATCAAGGAAATCTACATCAAGGACGTCCGCGAGGAGTTCGTGAAGGATTTTGTTTTCCCGATGTTCCGCGCCAATGCCGTCTATGAAGGCGTCTACCTGCTCGGCACCTCGATTGCCCGTCCGCTGATCTCCAAGCACCTGATCGACATCGCCCGCGAAACCGGCGCCGACGCGATTGCCCACGGCGCCACCGGCAAGGGCAATGACCAGGTCCGCTTCGAGCTTTCGGCCTATGCGCTGAACCCCGACATCAAGATCATCGCCCCATGGCGCGACTGGTCATTCAAGAGCCGCACCGATCTGCTCGCCTTTGCCGAACAGCACCAGATTCCGGTTGCCAAGGACAAGAAGGGCGAGGCACCGTTCTCCGTCGACGCCAACCTTTTGCACTCCTCCTCCGAGGGCAAGGTTCTTGAAGACCCGGCTGTCGAAGCACCAAACTACGTCTACATGCGCACCATCTCGCCGGAAGAGGCTCCGGATGTGGCGACCACCGTCAAGATCGGCTTCCGCAAGGGTGACGCCGTTTCGATCGACGGCAAGGAAATGAGCCCGGCCACGATCCTGACCGCGCTCAACGCGCTCGGCCGCGACAACGGCATCGGCCGCCTCGATCTCGTTGAAAACCGCTTCGTCGGCATGAAGTCGCGCGGCGTCTACGAGACCCCCGGCGGAACGATCCTGCTTGCCGCCCACCGCGCCATCGAATCGATCACGCTCGACCGGGGTGCAGCCCACCTCAAGGACGACATCATGCCGCGCTACGCCGAGCTGATCTATTACGGCTTCTGGTTCTCGCCGGAGCGCGAAATGCTGCAGGCGCTGATCGACAAGAGCCAGGAGCATGTCGAAGGCGAAGTGACGCTGAAGCTCTACAAGGGCAATGTCATGGTCACCGGCCGCGAAAGCGAAAAGTCGCTCTACTCCGACAAGCTGGTGACCTTCGAGGACGACCAGGGCGCCTATGACCAGAAGGACGCCGCCGGCTTCATCAAGCTCAATGCGCTGCGCCTGCGCACGCTGGCTGCCCGCAATCGCGACAAGTAAGATCGAACGGTCCCCGATCCAGAAGCCCGCTTCCGCAAGGAGGCGGGCTTCTTCGTTTACTGATCCGGGGTTTTGCCGATCTCCAGCACCCGCCGCCATGTCGAATGCAGAAACCAGAGATAGCTGATGACCGAGGCAAACAGCATCGCCGGAATGATCATGCCGAAGGCGATGAAGGGCGTGCCGAGGAGTGCTGCCGCAAGGCCGCCGAGAAAACCGGCCGCCATCTGGATGAACCCCATCATCGCCGATGCCGAACCGGCGATATGCGGAAAGGATTGCAGCGCCGCCGTGGTCATATGCGGTGTCAGGAAGGCGATGCCGAAGCTGGAGAAGGCAACCGGCAGCATCACCGAAAGGTAGCTCGGCTCTACCAAATGGACGGAGAGTGCGATCAAAAGCCCGCCAATGGCGCAAAGGGCCAGCCCGACGCGAACGGAGCCTTCGCCGCCGAGTCTTGCCGCCGTCAACCTGAGGCAGACCGAGCCAGAAAAATAGGACCCGCTCTGCATCAACATGCCGATCCCGAAAGCGGTCGGCGTCATGCCGACCTTGTCGATCAGGATGAAGGACAGCATGGTCGATTGCGCATAGAGCGCGCCGACCGAGCCGCCAAGCACGATGGTAGCGGCGACGAAACGCGGATCGCGGATGAGCTCGCCATAGGCCGACAGAAGTGGACCCGGCCGGGCGCGATGACGATCAGGCACCGTGGTCTCCCGCATGAAAATGATGACGGCGGCGATGGCAAGAAACCCGAAGCCGATCAAAAGAAAGAAGATCGCCTGCCAGCCGAACGCCGCCAGCGCCAGCCCGCCGAGCGTCGGCGCCATCGCCGGGCCGATCGCCAGCATGATGCCGATCAGGTTCATGATCCGCGAAGCCTCGGCCCCGGTGAACTGGTCGCGCACGATGGCGCGCGCCACCGTGATGCCGACGGAGGCGCCGATCCCCTGGATCAGCCGGCCGGCAAGCAGCCATTCGACCGAGGGCGCGAAGGCGCAGATCAGGCTGCCGAGAAGATTGATGCTGACGAACGCAAGCGTTGCCGTCTTGCGGCCGAACGCATCCGACATCGGCCCGGCGATCAGCTGCGCGATAGAGAAGCCGCCAAAATAGACCGACAGGGTGAGCTTGATCATCGATTCGGTGGTGGCGAAAGCCTGAACCAGCTCGGGCATCGCCGGCGTGTAGATCGACATGGAGATCGGCCCGAGGGTCGCCAGCAGCGCACCGAGCATGCTGGTACGCCGTTCGCTCATCCGCAGGCTCATTCCGAGACACCCTTCTTGTCAGGGGAACCGCAGCGGTCCAGCTGGTGCAGATTTTCGCGCAGACTCTTGAGGCTTGCCCTGAGCGCCTCACGGCCTTCGGCATCCAGTCCGGCCGTCACCTGATCCATCAGGCCGCGCACTTCCTTGCGAATGTTGAGCAGAAGCGGGTCTGCCTTTTCGGTCACCACCACGTTCTTTGCCCGCCGGTCACAGGGATCGGGTATGCGCTCGACAAGCCCAAGCCCCTGGAGACGGTCGAGATAGGTCGACAGCGTCATCGGCTCGATGCCCATTCTTACCGCGATGTCGGCCTGCTTGATCCCTTCGGTCGCCGCCACCTGGATCAGCGCCCGCGCCTCGCCCGGCGTCACGCCCAGGCCCGATGCGCTAATGCAACGGTCGAATGCACCGCGCAGCAATCGCGACACATCTGTCAGCAACATGCCGATCGTATCGGTTTCAAGTCTGACAGGCATCGCAACTCACTTTATAAAAATTATAAGCTTTACTTATCAAATCGAACCCGACTCGACAAGTGAGCAGCTTGGCCCGGCCGACCGCATCAAGATACCGATCACAAAAAGATCACTTTGACGCACGCGCGATGACAACTGCGTGCCTCGCGGAGGCGTGATTTGAACGTGTCCGGAAGGCGGGTTCACAGTCTGCTGCGGGGCAATCGGCCCCGGCTCACTGGGAGAGATAACATGTTCAAGACAATTTTCGCCGCCACAGCCATGGTTGCCAGCCTGTCGGCTCCGGCCTTAGCTGCCGGCATGATGGCCTGCGATGACGCGTCGATCATGAAGACCGAGGAAATGGCCAAGGGCATGACCGATCCGATGAAGAAAGACGCGATGATGATGGCCATGAAGGAAGTCGACAGCGCCAAGATGGCGATGAAGGACGGCAAAACCGACGAGTGTTCGATGCATCTCGACAACGCCATGAAGGCGACCGAAGCCAAGTAAGCTGCGCGCCTGTCATGCGGGCTGGGCCTCGCCTGGTCCTGCCCGCAACCTGCCCCACCGCATCTTGACGGAATCATCGCCGCAAGGTCGAATGGATCTTCACGCGCGAGGAGATTCCATGACGCAGACCCTGCTTTTCGGCGCCTTCCTGGCCGCCCTCCTTTACGTCCTCATTCCCGGCCCTGCCTTTCTCGCTCTTCTCGGCATCGGTGCCGGGCAAGGCCGCAAGGCGGGTGCGCTGTTCATGGGCGGACATCTGGCCGGTGACCTGCTCTGGTCGACACTGGCCCTGGTGGCGATTGTCGGGGCAAAAACCATCGGCAGCACGGTCTTCGATATTCTCGGCCTTCTTTGCGGCTTCTATCTCGCCTGGATCGGCTGGAGCGCGCTGCGGGCCAAGCCGAACGGCGAGAACCGGCCTTTGTTGGCCATCAAGCGGCCGTATCGGCGTGGCCTCGTCTTCGGCCTGACCAATCCGAAGGGCTATCCGGTGGCACTGGCGACGTTTACAGCATTGCTCGCCGGCTCATCCAATGCTCTTGATTTTCATGCGCTGCCGGCGCTGCTCGCCGTTTCCTTCCTCGGGTTCCTTGTCGCCGATATCATACTCATCGGCATCATCGGCGCCTCGGTCGTGCGGCGCTTCTACCGCCGCCATGAACTGGCCATCGTGCGTCTATCCGGCGTGCTGTTCATGGGCTTTGCGGTGCAGGCCGTCTGGCATGCGGCACCCGGACTATTGGGAATGCGCAAACCTTGACCGGCGGCCCGCAAGCGCCCACCTGACAATCTTGATATTTCCACAATCGCTGCCGACAAGAGGACGCAGCCGCCACGACTGCATAGTTCCTTAAATCGGAATCGCTCCAAGGAAAATTATGCAGCAAATTTAAGTGCTACGGCGACCTTTGCGCGTCATTCAGGACGCGCGGCGCTGTAGCGAAACATACCGGAATACGAAAGGACTGCCCATGACGTCGAACCCCGCGCTGAACCCTGCCATTACAGACTGGAACGGCCCGGATGGGCTGCCGCGCTTCGAAGCGGTCAGCGACAGCGATTTTGCAGCGTCGTTCGAGGCGGCGCTTGCCGGACACGAAACCGAAATCGACGCCATTGCCGCCAATCCGGACGCTGCGACCTTCGAAAACACCATCATCGCCCTCGAGACCGCCGGCGACGCGCTGTCGCGGGTCTCGTCACTGTTCTGGAACCGGGCCGGCGCCCACACCAACGACGCCATCCAGGCGCTGGAGCGGGATATCTCACCGAAGATGTCGCGGCACTACTCGAAGATCGGCATGAACGCCGCCCTCTTTGCGCGGATCGATACACTCTGGGAAAAACGCAACAGCCTGGGCCTTGATCTCGAGCAGACGCGCGTGCTGGAGCGCCATTGGAAGGGTTTCGTCAAATCCGGCGCCAAGCTGCCGAAACCGGAACAGGAAACCTTGGCCGGGATCAACGAAAAGCTCGCGGGGCTGAGCACCCAATTCGGCCAGAACGTCCTTGCCGACGAAAAGGGATGGTCGCTTATTCTCACCGATGGGCCGGAGCTCGACGGGCTGCCGGATTTTCTCAAGGACGCCATGGCGTCGGCGGCCCGCGAACGCGGCGAAGACGGCAAATATGCCGTGACGCTGTCGCGCTCGATCATCGAGCCTTTTCTGACGTTTTCCGAGCGCCGCGATCTGCGCGAACAGGCTTTCAAGGCCTGGGTTGCCCGCGGCGAAAATCCGGGCGAGACCGACAATCGCGGCATCATCCGCGAGACGCTGGCGCTGCGCAGCGAGGTCGCCAAACTGCTCGGCTATGGCAACTTCGCCGAGTTGAAGCTCGACAACACCATGGCAAAGACCCCGGCCGCGGTGAACGATCTCTTGCGCGCAGTCTGGGAAAAAGCCGTGAAGCGCGCCCGCGAGGAAGAAGCCGATATCGCCGGGCTGATTGCTGAAGACGGCAAGAACCATGATGTGATGCCCTGGGACTGGCGCTTCTACTCCGAGCGCATCCGCGCCCGGAAGTTCAATTTCTCCGAAGCGGAACTGAAGCCCTACCTGCAGCTGGAAAAAATCATCGAGGCCTGCTTCGATGTCGCCAACCGGCTGTTCGGCATTCGCGCGGTCGAGAAGAAGGGCATCGTTGCCTATCATCCGGACGTGCGCGTCTTCGAGATCCGCGACGCTGAGAACAAGCTCGTCGCGCTTTTCCTCGGCGACTATTTCGCCCGCAGTTCGAAGCGGTCCGGCGCCTGGATGAGCGCATTCCAGTCCCAGCACAAGCTGCCGCTGAAAAACGGCAAAACAGGCGAAATGCCGATCATCTACAATGTCTGCAACTTCGCAAAGCCTGCAGACGGAAAACCGGCGCTGCTTTCGCTCGACGACGCCCGCACGCTGTTCCACGAATTCGGCCACGCGCTGCACGGCATGCTGTCGGACGTGACCTACCCCTCGGTCTCTGGCACGGCGGTTTCCCGCGATTTCGTCGAATTGCCATCACAGCTTTACGAACACTGGCTGACGGTGCCGGCGATCCTCAAGCAATATGCCGTGCATTTTGAGACCGGCGAGCCGATGCCGCAGGCCCTGCTCGACAAGGTTCTCGCTGCCCGCACCTTCAATGCCGGCTTCAATACGGTGGAATTCACCTCGTCGGCGATCGTCGACATGGAGTTCCATACCCGCGGCCCGATCGATGATCCGATGGCGGTCCAGGGCGAAATCCTTACTGAGCTCGGCATCCCGAAATCGCTGGTCATGCGTCACGCCTCGCCGCATTTCCAGCACATCTTCGCCGGCGGATATTCCGCCGGGTACTATTCCTACATGTGGTCGGAAGTGCTCGATGCCGACGCCTTCGCCGCCTTCGAGGAGACTGGGGATGCATTCGATACAGGGATGGCGAAGAAGCTGAAGGACCACATCTATTCCGTCGGCGGATCGATCGACCCGGAAGATGCCTACAAGACCTTCCGCGGCAAGCTGCCGAGCCCCGATGCGATGCTGGCCAAGAAAGGGCTGGCTGCCTGAAGCGCGGTTGAAAACCACGCGTCATAAAACGGAAATCGATCTGTCACCGCTCCTTCAGCGCGCCGACATGAATCCCTGCTTAATTCTGCGCCCGGGCGGCACGTTGCCCGGGTCTGGAACAGGAGATATGCATGTCGAATATACTGAAATCCGTCACCCGCCGGACGCTGCTTCAGGGCGTCGGCGCAACCGGTCTCGTCGCCGCTTCCGGCCTTGCGATGCCCTTCTACGCCCGCGCCGCCAATGCGCCGCAATTCACCCATGGCGTTCAATCGGGAGATGTCGATGCGTCCTCCGGCATGATCTGGACGCGCGTCGATCGTCCGTCCCGCATCCAGATGGAGATATCGACGGTCGAGAGCTTCAAGGACGCCGTCAAGCTGGCTCCGATGAACGCCCTGCCGGAAAGCGATTTCACCATGAAGCGGCTGATCGAAAACCTGCCGTCGGACCAGGATATCTTCTACCGCTTCGTTGCCGCCGACCTGCAGGATATCAATGTGGTCTCCGAGCCGATCGTCGGTCGTTTCCGCACCGGTCCGTCCTCGCGCCGCAGTGTCCGCTTCGCCTGGTCCGGCGACACGGCGGGCCAGGGTTTCGGTATCGATGAGAAGGGCATGTATACCTACGGCACGATGGCCAAGCATCAGCCCGACTTCTTCATCCATTCCGGCGACACGATCTATGCCGACGGCGCGCTCAAGGACAGTCTCGACCTGGCCGACGGCTCCAAGTGGATCAACAAGGTCGTGACCGAAGAGAAGCGCAAGGTTGCCGAAACGCTCGCCGAATATCGCGGCCAGTGGAAATACAATATGATGGACGAACACGTCCGTGCCCTGTCGGCCGTGTGTCCGACCTTCTTCCAGTGGGACGACCATGAGGTCCTCAACAACTGGTCGGATTCCAAGAACCTTATGGGCGACGACCGCTATACCGAAAAGTCCATCCACATGCTCTCGGCCCGCGCGGCCCGCGCCTTCCACGAGATGACGCCGATCCGCTACACGCCGGCCGAGCCCGGCCGTGTCTACCGCAAAATCTCCTATGGACCGATGCTGGACGTTTTCTTCATCGACCTCAGATCCTATCGCGGCCCCAATGGCGAGAGCAGGGAAACGGTGATCGACGACAACTCGCGTATTATCGGCGCCGAGCAGATCGCCTGGCTCAAGCGCGAACTCGCCAACTCGCGCGCCACCTGGAAGATCCTTGCCTGCGACATGCCGCTCGGTGTGATCGTCTGGGACAACTTCAAGGAGCTGAAGGGCGCGGAAGCCGTCGCCAACGGCGATAACGGCAAGGCCAGCGGCCGCGAACTCGAGATCGCCGACCTCCTGCGCTACATCAAGAATGCCGGCATCACCAACACCATCTGGCTGACCGCCGACGTGCACTACACGGCCGCCCATTATTACAATCCCGACAAGGCGCAATTCCAGGATTTCGCCCCGTTCTGGGAATTCGTCTCGGGTCCGCTGCATGCCGGCAGCTTTGGCCCGAACGACATGGACATGACCTTCGGCCCCGAAGTCAAGTTCGTCAGCGCGCCAACCAAGGAGCAGGGCCAGAACCTTCCGCCATCGGCCGGTCTGCAGTTCTTCGGCCTCGTCGATATTGACGGTGCAACCGAGCAGCTCACCGTTCGGCTGATGAACCGCGACGACCAGGAGCTGTGGAAGATCACCCTCGATCCTGCCCGCGCGGCCTGACGGGCACATACGCTGCGCGGTGAGACCGGATTTCCGGTCTCACCGCGCCTTTGGTGCTGCATTCGGGAGCGTGTAACAAAACTGTCGCCGAAGTTTCGGAAAACCGTCATTCCGCTTTCAAGAGGCTGACATGATCGGGCCGCTAGGCTGGCTCGGGTTTCACGTGATTCCCGAGACGGTACCGGAGGCCGATTTGGTCGATATTCAGGATACGCTGACCCGCCGCTCCTTTCTGCTTTCTGCAGGTGCTGCCGGGTTTGCCGCCACATCCGTTCTTGCCACGCCATTTTATGCCCGAAGCTACGGCAGGCCGTCTTTCACGCACGGCGTCCAGTCGGGCGATGTCGATACCAAGTCCGGCATGATCTGGACGCGGGCGGACCGGCCGTCGCGGATCGCGGTCGAATATTCGACAACCGAGAGCTTTTCCACCCCGGTGCGGCTGCCATCGATCGACGCGCTGCCCGGCAGCGACTTCACCGTGAAATGCGCTCTGAACCAGTTGCTGCCCGATCAGGACATTTTCTACCGCTTCACCGCGACCGATCTCTACGACAGCAACTCCGTTTCCGAACCGGTCACCGGCCGGTTTCGCACGGCGCCACTGCGCCGCCGCTCGGTTCGCTTCGTCTGGTCGGGCGATACCGCCGGACAGGGCTGGGGCATCGACGATACCGGCATGAAGACCTACTCGACCATGCAGCTGCACGAGCCGGATTTCTTCATCCATTCCGGCGATACGATCTATGCCGACAACCCGATCCCCGACGAAATTCCGCTGAGCGACGGCACGATCTGGAAGAACCGCATCGTCACGCCGGAAAAGCGCGAGGTTGCCCGCACGCTCGATGAATATAGGGGCCAGTGGAAATACAATCTGCTCGACGAGCACGTCCGCGCCCTGAATGCCACATGCCCGACCTTCTACCAGTGGGACGACCATGAGGTTTTGAACAACTGGTCGGCATCGACCGATCTGCGCGATGACCCGCGTTATCCGGACAAGGACGTCGCCGTCTACGCGAGCCGGGCCATGCAGGCCTTCCAGGAGATGACGCCGATCCGCGCCATTCCCGCCCAGCCAGGCCGCATCTTCCGCAAGGTCCCCTATGGCCGGCTGCTCGATGTCTTTTTCGTCGATCTGCGCTCCTATCGTGAAGCCAATCAGGGCGGCGGCAACGAGCTGTTCGGCTGGCGGCAGGCAGACTGGCTGAAACGGGAACTGGCCGCATCAAAGGCAACATGGAAGGTGATCGCCTGCGACATGCCCATCGGCCTCGTCGTCTGGGACGACTTTGCCAACAGGCGCGGCTCCGATGCAATCGCCAATGGCGACAATGGCAAGCCGGCCGGCCGCGAGACCGAATTTGCCGAAATCCTCACCTTCATCCGCGACAACGCCATCCAGAACATCGTCTGGCTGACGGCGGACGTGCACTACACCGCCGCCCATCACTACGATCCGGCCCGCGCCGCCTTCAAGGACTTCCTGCCGTTCTGGGAGTTCGTTTCCGGACCGCTGCACTCAGGCACGTATGGACCGAAGGAACTGGACATGACGTTCGGTCCCGATGTTCGTTTCATCAAGGCGGCAGGCACCGGCATCGACCAGAACCTGCCGCCGTCCGCCGGCCTGCAATTCTTCGGCCTTGTCGATATCAACGGCCAGACCGAACAGATGACGGTTCGGCTGATGGACCGGGACGACCGCGAACTCTGGCAGATCACGCTCGATCCGGCTGGAAATTCCGTATGAAACGGCGGCTGGATTCACCCTCTCTCAAGACTTTGCCGCCATCCCCCCTTTCGCAAATGCAAAAAAACCTGTATGAGCCGCGCAATTGAAGATGCGGCGTGCCTAAGATACGCCCCGAAACCTCCGAGTATTCACACATGAAAATGCGCAACATCGCGATCATCGCACACGTTGACCATGGGAAAACCACGCTTGTCGACGAACTTCTGAAGCAGTCGGGTTCGTTCCGCGACAACCAGCGCACGACAGAGCGCATGATGGATTCGAACGATCTCGAAAAAGAGCGCGGCATCACCATTCTTGCCAAGGCCACTTCGATCGAGTGGAAGGGTACCCGCATCAACATCGTCGACACCCCCGGCCACGCCGACTTCGGCGGTGAAGTCGAGCGTATCCTGTCGATGGTCGATGGCGCGATCGTTCTGGTCGACAGCTCGGAAGGTCCGATGCCGCAGACCAAGTTCGTGGTTTCCAAGGCGCTGAAGGTCGGCCTTCGCCCGATCGTCGCGATCAACAAGATCGACCGTCCGGACGGCCGCCACGAGGAAGTCATCAACGAAGTCTTCGACCTCTTTGCAAACCTTGACGCGACCGACGAGCAGCTCGACTTCCCGATCCTCTACGGTTCGGGCCGCAACGGCTGGATGAATCTCAATCCGGAAGGTCCGAAGGAAGAGGGCCTCGCGCCGCTTCTCGACCTCGTTCTCAAGCACGTTCCAGAGCCGAGCGTCGGCGACGAAGACGGCGCCTTCCGCATGATCGGCACGATCCTGGAAGCCAACCCCTTCCTCGGCCGCATCATCACCGGCCGCATCCACTCCGGTTCGATCAAGCCAAACCAGGCCGTCAAGGTTCTCGGCCAGGACGGCAAGCTGATTGAAAACGGCCGTATCTCCAAGATCCTCGCTTTCCGTGGCATCGAGCGTACACCGATCGACGAAGCGCATGCGGGCGACATCGTCGCGATCGCCGGCCTGTCCAAGGGTACGGTCGCCGACACATTCTGCGATCCCTCGGTCACCGAGGCGCTGCATGCCCAGCCGATCGACCCGCCAACGGTCACCATGTCCTTCATCGTCAACGACTCGCCGCTGGCCGGCACCGAAGGCGACAAGGTCACCTCGCGTGTCATCCGCGACCGCCTGTTCAAGGAAGCCGAAGGCAACGTCGCGCTGAAGATTGAAGAAGCCGAAGGCAAGGATTCGTTCTACGTCTCCGGCCGTGGCGAATTGCAGCTGGCCGTTCTGATCGAAACCATGCGCCGCGAAGGTTTTGAGCTTGCCGTATCGCGTCCGCGCGTCGTCATGCACAAGGACGAAGCCACCGGCCAGATGCTGGAGCCTGTCGAAGAAGTCGTCATCGACGTCGATGAGGAACATTCCGGCATCGTCGTCCAGAAGATGTCCGAGCGCAAAGCTGAAATGGCCGAGCTTCGCCCGTCCGGCGGCAACCGCGTTCGTCTGAAGTTCTTCGCACCGACCCGCGGCCTGATCGGCTACCAGTCGGAACTTTTGACCGACACGCGCGGCACCGCAATCATGAACCGCCTGTTCCACGAATATCAGCCTTACAAGGGCGATATTGGCGGCCGCGTTCAGGGCGTTCTGCTCTCCAACGACTCGGGCGAATCCGTTGCCTACGCCATGTTCAACCTGGAAGACCGCGGCCCGATGATCATCGACGCCGGCGAGAAGGTCTATGCCGGCATGATCATCGGCATCCACACGCGTGACAACGATCTGGAAGTGAACGTGTTGAAGGGCAAGAAGCTCACCAACATGCGCGCCTCCGGCAAGGACGAAGCCGTCAAGCTGACGCCGCCGATCCGCATGACGCTCGACCGCGCGCTGTCCTGGATCCAGGACGACGAGCTGGTCGAAGTGACGCCGAAGAACATCCGCCTGCGCAAGATGTACCTCGATAGCAACGACCGCAAGCGTTTCGAAAAGTCGCGCGGCGCGGCATAAGCAGACCGGTACCGGCGAAATATAAAAGGGCGCAGCGATATCGATCGCTGCGCCCTTTTTCGTTCCGGCCGGTGTATTCACCGGCTTACATCAGGATTTCAGAACACCGCTTTTCCTGGCTGTCCAGGTGGCGATGTAGTCCATCAGTGCATTGTTCAGGCAGTCGGACGGCGTCAGGCCGAGTTCGCTCAGACGGGCGCGGATGGCCGGCATATCGTCGGGATCCGTGCCGGATTCGATAATCGAGGAAACGAAGGCGGCGAAACCGGGTGGTGACCAGCCGTCTTCCTGGAAGCGTTCCGGGTGGATGAAATCCAGCCCCTGGAACGGATGCTCGCGCACCACCGGGCCGTACATATGAACGCCGCAGCCCTTACAGGCATGGCGCTGGATCAATGCCGTCTTGTCTACGACCTCAAGCTTGTCGCCGTTTTCGAGCACGGTAATCTTGTCATGCGGAACGACCGCGACGACCGAAAACGTCGCTCCGGCCGGTTTCCAGCATTTGGTGCAGCCGCAGGCGTGGTTATGGGCGACGTCGCCCTCGACTTTGACCCGCACAGGCCTGTCGGCGCACGCGCAGACCAGAACGCCGCCCGTGAAGCCGGACGCGCCCTTGAGCATACCCTTGTCGAGCAATGGATGTAGAGAAACGGTAGCAGGCATGTTCTCCTCCCGTGCCGGGTTTTGTGTATCCCGCCTCCCCCACGCCGGCAGATCGCAGCAAGGCGTCTCACGCGGCAGCATATCACGATGGCGGAAAGAGTCTTCCGGCATCCCAAGCACACCGGAAGCGGCATGTGCCTCCGGATCCCCGGTCCCCTGCGGCACGGCACAAAAAAACCCTGTCATCGCTGACAGGGTTTTTGAATGGAACCACCGTTTGACCGGTGCTTACGCTGCTTCTTCCTGCGCGTCGTCTTCTTCGATAGCCTTGCCGCGCTTCGGCCCCTTGTTCAGGTTCGTTTCGACAAGGCGAACAGCTTCCGTTTCCGACATCTTGTTCACGGCTGCGATTTCGCGCGCCATGCGATCAAGTGCGGCTTCGTAAAGCTGACGTTCGGAATAGGACTGTTCCGGCTGGTTTTCAGCCCGGTAGAGGTCGCGCACGACTTCGGCGATCGAGATCAGGTCCCCGGAATTGATCTTGGCATCATATTCCTGCGCACGGCGGGACCACATGGTCCGCTTGACGCGTGCCCTGCCCTGGACGACCTTCAATGCACGTTCGACGAAATCGGTCTCAGAGAGCTTACGCATGCCAATGGAGACGGCTTTTGCGACCGGCACCTTGAGGCGCATCTTGTCTTTTTCGAAATCGATGACAAACAGTTCGAGCGACATGCCCGCAACCACCTGGTCTTCAATTGCTACAATTTGTCCAACGCCATGTGCCGGGTAAACGATCGATTCACCGGTCTTGAAGCCATGGCGTGTTGAAGATTTTTTCTGCTGGGTCGTCATTCGTTTCAAAAACTCCCTGTTACGCTCCCGGCAACAGGCCGGGGGCCGGGTCAGTCAGGCCCGGGATGGACGGGGGCACCGTCGGGTGACTCCATGCTGATCCGTTCCAACGGTCGTCAAATCGATCTACTGTGAGGCGATCACACACAAGCAACTGCCGTTGCGTATTTGGGGTCAGCCGCGCAGTGGGATTCTTTTGCTTTCGTGATGGTTTCGGGCACACGTAAGTGCCACGGTGTGGATCAGTATTTTGACCCTATCATAAAAAACAGCGGAAATCAATAATTTGCTTTACAACGGCCATCAAGGCCAACCAGCCCGTCACGGACATAGTTAAGCCATGATTCCCCAAATTCCGCCATTTTTTGCAGCCGGGAAAACCAACCCGCGACCGGCTGCCCAAAGCCTATCGGTCAGTCGCCCTGACCGGGCTTCGACGAAAAGTATTTCTCGTACTTGCCTTCTTCGCCGTCCATTTCCTTGGCTTCCGGCATCTCATCACGCTTGACGGTGAGATTGGGCCATTGTGTGGCGAATTCGGCATTCAGCTTCAGCCACTTGTCGAGGCCCGGTTCGGTATCGGGCTTGATGGCCCCGGCCGGACATTCCGGTTCGCAGACGCCGCAATCAATGCACTCGTCAGGATGAATGACCAGAAAATTCTCACCTTCGTAGAAGCAGTCCACCGGGCACACTTCAACGCAATCGGTATATTTGCAGCGTATGCAATTGTCGGTCACGACATACGTCATGAGGTACTCCAGCGATTCTCACGTTTGACGGCAGACAGGAACCAGAAGAGAGGTCCGCTTATCCGCATCCGTTCGGGGATACCAGCCCGCCAACGTCTTTCGGGACGCAACATGGCTGCTCATTTACCCCGTGAGGTAAAGGCTTTGCAGGGGCTTTGCAAGAATAATCCATGCGCCAAACGGCCGCCCCGCGGGACAGTTTTCTAATCCTGTTTCCTATTCCTCATGCCAGCCCTGCTTGAGCCTGTCGACGTCGCGGCGTTCCTTCTTGGTCGGCCGGCCGCTGCCGCGCTCGCGGGTTGCCTGCTCAAAGGCATTCGGCTTTTCGCCGGGAACAACCGCCGGGGTCAGGTCTTCATAGAGAAGGCGGGCTTCCTCGTAAGGTCCGCGCCGGACGCCGGGAAGCAGAACGCGCACGGTGGTGTCGCGCCGGTCAAGAGAGACAACAACCACATCGCCGGCTTTCACCGCATGCGAGGGCTGGGTAATCCGGGCATCGTTCACACGGACATCGCCGGACTCGATCGCCTTCTGGGCGATCGAGCGGGACTTTTGCAGGCGCGTGAAGAACAGCCATTTGTCGAGACGCTGGCGGAGAACCGGCAGGGACTGAGGCTGTTTTCCACCCATCCTGTTACCTTGGGGCCTTATTTCTTCATCTGCTCCTTCAGGGCAGCGAGCTTGGCGAAAGGCGAATCCGGATCCATCGGCTTTTCCTTGCGCGGCGGGCGGGCCTCGAACTTGGCGGCCTGCGGCTTTCCGCCGCGGTCGTTGCGATCCGGACGATCCTGGCGGTCGCCCTTTTCATGCCGCTGGCCGCCCTGGGGCTTGCCGCCGTCACGGCCGCGATTGCGGTCAGGCCTGCCGCCGCCACCCGGCTTGCGATTGTCGTCGCCGCGCGCGTCACGGCGGCCTTCACCGTCACGGCGTGGCTCGCCGCCTTCACGGCGGGCTTCGCCCTGCGGTGCCCGGTTATTGCCGCCGCGGCGATCACCCTGAGGGCGTCCGCCCGAGCGCTGGTTGTCGTTGCGGCTACCCGGACGCCACAGAAGCACCGGCTTGGCTTCAACGGGCTCGGCCAGTTCGCCGGCCTGCCCCGCGATCACGGCCTGCTCAGCGGCTGCAGCCGCAGCGGCAACTGGAGCAGTCTCCGTTGCGGTTTCAGGCGCAGGCTCGGAAGCAGTGGCCTCTTCACCGGCTGCATCCGCATCATCATGATCGGCCGTTTCAGCCGGAGCTTCGGAATCCGCAGTATCCGCTGCCGGTGCGGCAGATCCGGACTGCGCGGCGAGGAATGCAGCGGCATCCTCCACCTTCACGGCATCGGCCCGGTAACCGAGACCCTTGAGGATCTCTTCCATATCGTCCGGCGTGGCACCGAGGATGGAAAGCATTGCCGTCGTCGCGGTAAAGCGGCGGCCGTCATAGGCACCGTCCGGACGCGCCGTCGTGCCCGGCTTCCACTGCAGGAGCGGACGGATCAGGTCAGCCAGGCGCTCGAGGATATCGATGCGGACGGCACGCTTTCCAAGGAAACGGAAACCGGCCAGCTTGTAGAAAGTGCGCTCGAAGGCCGGGTCTGTGACCACCGAGGTGCGGCCTGCGGCCAGCACCGGGATAAGATCGCCGTAGCCGGGCTTGTCGAGACCGTCGTTCTTCAACGCCCAGAGAAGGGTGATGAGTTCCGCCGGAGCCGGCTTCAGAAGCGCAGGCATGAAGATGTGATAGGCGCCGAAGCGGATGCCATGGCGGCGGATCGAGGCGCGGGCCTCCTGGTCCAGCGACTTGACGTCATCGGCGACATCGCGGCGGAACATGACGCCGAGATTTTCAACGAGCTGGAAAGCCAGCCCCTTGGCGAGACCTTCAAGATCTTCGGCGCGCGAGAGATCGTCGAGCGGCTTGAGGACCGTCGAGATATGATGATTGACGAAGCGCTCGATGCGGGCGAGCACATGCTCGCGGGCATTGCCCTGCAGCTGCTCGTCGGCGAGCAACAGCACGCGCGGACGCATCACATGGTCGCTGGCCGTCAGCCGCGCCACAGGGTCGCCGAGCCAGCGCACGAGACCATCCGACGACAAGGCCAGATCAGCATTGCCCGCGGCATGCAGCCTTGCCGCACGCGCTTCGAACTCGAGAGCCAGCGCCTTTTGCGCAGCCCCTTGCGCTGCACGCGCGTCGAGACCATCTGTCACTGTCGCCAGCGTGAAACGGAACCCGGCCAATTGTCCCACATGATGACCTTCAACGAAGACATCGCCATTTACACTGATTTCAGCTTCCAACATCGCATTCTCTCTCAGGCGCTTCATGAGCACAGATGTCCTGCGATCAACAAAGCGTTTCGTCAACCTTTCATGTAACGCGTCGGACAATCGATCCTCGATTTCCCGCGTCTTTTCTTGCCAGTGTGTCGGATCGGCAAGCCATCCCGGACGGTTGGACACATAGGTCCATGTCCTGATTTGTGCAATTCTCGCGGACAATGTGTCGATTTCACCATCCGTATGGTCCGCGCGGCGAACCTGTTCGGCCATGAAATCTTCGTTCACTGTGCCACGCCGGACGAGATCGGCATAGAGTGTCGAAATCAGATCGGCATGTTGCGCCGGCGTTATACGCCGGTAGTCGGGAAGTGCACAGGCCTCCCACAATTTTTCTACACGCTCAGGTGTCGTCGCGACACTTGTAACTTCCGGATAGCGCGAAAGATAGTCCAAAGCCTGCTGATCGACAGCCGGCAGGGCCCGCGTCAGCCCGTGCACGGCGGGTGGGGCATCCAGACTCTTTTTCAGGGCCTGGATAGACGCATAGTTGAGGGACTTCGACCGCCACTGCAGCACGCGCACCGGATCGAACTGATGCGATTCGATCCGGTGGACCAGTTCGTTGTCGAATGGCTCCACCCGCGAGGTGACACCGAATGTTCCGTCGCGCAGATGGCGGCCGGCGCGGCCGGCGATCTGCGCCAGTTCGCCTGGATTGAGATTGCGGAACTGGTAGCCGTCATATTTGCGGTCCTGGGCGAAGGCGACATGATCGACGTCAAGGTTCAAGCCCATGCCGATCGCGTCTGTCGCCACCAGATACTCGACATCGCCGGCCTGATAGAGCGCCACCTGCGCATTGCGCGTGCGGGGCGACAGGGCGCCGAGCACGACGGCGGCACCGCCGCGCTGACGGCGGATCAATTCGGCGATCGCATAGACTTCCTCGGCCGAAAACGCGACGATTGCGGTCCGTTGCGGCAGGCGCGTGATCTTCTTGGAGCCGGCATAGAGAAGCTGAGACAGCCGGGGGCGCTCGACGACGGTGATACCCGGCAGCAGATGTTCAAGGATCGGCCGCATGGTGGAAGCGCCGAGCAGCAGTGTCTCGACGCGGCCGCGCAGATGCATCAGCCGGTCGGTAAAGATATGGCCACGCTCCAGGTCGCCGGCGAGCTGCACCTCATCGATAGCGACGAAGGCAGCCTTGGTCTCGCGCGGCATCGCCTCGACGGTGCAGACCGAGAAGCGGGCCATATGCGGCGTAATTTTCTCCTCGCCGGTGATCAGCGCGACATTGTGGGCGCCGACCTTTTCGACCACACGCGTATAGACCTCGCGCGCCAGCAGGCGCAGGGGCAGGCCAATGACGCCAGACTCGTGTGCGACCATGCGCTCGATCGCATAATGCGTCTTGCCGGTATTCGTGGGGCCGAGCACCGCGATCACGCCGCGGCCGCTCAAGATCATCGGTTGGTCAGGCACTATATCGATCCTGCGCACTTTCAGTCTGCGAAGGCCATTTACGGCGTTTCAAGGCCGTTTTAACCGGCGCAGAACACATGCCCACGCAAAAGCACAAACGCAAGGGGCGCGGGGTCACGAAACGTGCAAATGGGGCATTCGGCCCATATTTCCACCCTCAATTTCCAGAATCCGGAACAGCGGTGGAACGAATCAGCGACGAAACGCAGACTCGACCGGATTCAGGTTTTGTTCACCGCTAGATGTTGACTTCCTAAGCCGGATTCGCACCAAATGCTGAATCGATGTTTTTGGCGTCAATTTGCTCAAAAAATGAACATTGCAAACCACGCGGCAAGCGTGACGATTTTGAGATTCAGAATCCAAATAGCTGAATACACAGGAAAAATTAACCATGCTTCCGCGGGAGCAAAATACCCCTCAAATATTAGTAATTTTTAAAGTATAAGCCAGAACAAAACGGGTACTCATCGTAGGAGCAACCGTTTTCGGCGCGATTTCCGCCCGTCCGGTGTTTCCACGGAGATGCACGTCCTTCGCCAGATTCAGATCGGAATTCAAACTGACAATTGTCCGCGCGGCCCCGATTGGGGCGAGGTAACGGCGGCCGCCCAAACAGCCGTCCAGGCTTATTTTCACCGCCCCGTTAACACCTCAACCAAAGCAGGAACGAATCGGCGACATATCACAGACGCAGCCTGTTTCCCGATTTGTTCACCGCAACATATGGTGTGAAATCAAATTATCAACCATATGAAACGGTGGATAAACCCAGATCCGGCTTCAAACCTGGCCCGGCGCGTTAAACTTTTCCGGCAAAGCAAAACGGCGCCCGTGAAGGCGCCGCTGGCTATAAATTGACAAGCTTGTTCAGACGAAGAACTGGCCGCCATTGGCCGAGATCGTCGATCCCGTGATAAATCCCGCATCATCCGAAGCCAGGAAGACCACGCAGCGTGCGATTTCCTCCGGCTCGCCGAGGCGGCCAACGGGTATCTGCGGGATGATGCGCTCGGTCAACACCTTCTCCGGGATGGCCCGCACCATTTCCGTGCCGATATAGCCCGGGCAAATGGCGTTGACGGTGATGCCCTTGGCAGCGCCCTCCTGCGCCAAAGCCTTGGTAAACCCGAGATCACCAGCCTTGGCCGCCGAATAATTGACCTGCCCCATCTGGCCTTTCTGGCCGTTGATCGAGGAAATATTGATCACCCGGCCGAAGTTGCGGTCACGCATGCCCGTCCAGATCGGATGGGTCATGTTGAAAAGGCCGGTGAGGTTGGTATTGATAACGGCGCCCCAGTTCTCCGGCGTCATCTTGTGGAACATGGCGTCGCGGGTGATGCCGGCATTGTTGACCAGCACCTCCACCGGGCCGAGTTCATCGACGACACGGGCTATGCCGGCGGTACAGGCCGCATAGTCGGACACATCCCATTTGTAAGTCGGAATACCGGTGGCTTCGGTAAAGGCCCGAGCCGTCTCGTCATTGCCGGCGTAATTTGCCGCGACCTTGTATCCTGCCGCCTTCAAGGCAATGGATATTGCCGCGCCGATACCGCGCGACCCGCCTGTGACCAATGCTACCCTGCTCATCCGGTTCTCTCCCCTGCTGCATCATTCTTGTTTAGACGCCGGCGCTCGACGGCGCAGAACAGTTCTTCCGGCTCTCGCCATGAAATTTTCTCCGGCCTCAAAAGGCCGGAGCAATCACCTCATCCTAGATTGTCACAGCCGCTCGACACACATGGCGACACCCATGCCGCCACCGATGCAGAGCGTCGCAAGCCCCTTGGACACGCCACGACGCTTCATCTCGAACAGAAGCGTATTGAGCACGCGCGCACCGGACGCACCGATCGGATGGCCGATGGCAATGGCGCCGCCATTGACGTTGACGATCGACGTATCCCAGCCGAGATCCTTGTTGACGGCGCAGGCCTGGGCCGCAAACGCCTCGTTGGCTTCGACAAGCTCGACATCGGCAACAGACCAGCCGGCCTTTTCCAGAGCCTTGCGGGAGGCCGGGATCGGGCCGGTTCCCATGATCTGCGGATCGACGCCGGCGGTTGCCCAGGAGACGATGCGGGCGAGCGGCTGAATGCCACGGCGTCCGGCTTCGGCCTCGGTCATCAGAAGCGTTGCAGCGGCACCGTCGTTCAGCCCCGAAGCGTTGGCGGCGGTGACTGTGCCTTCCTTGTCGAAGGCCGGACGAAGCTTCGTCATTGATTCGAGCGTCGCGCCATGGCGGATATACTCGTCCTGATCGACGGTGACGTCACCCTTGCGGCCTTTGACGATGAACGGAATGATCTCGTCGACAAAACGTCCGGCCTTCTGGGCAGCCTCGGCCTTGTTCTGTGACCCGAGCGCAAACACATCCTGGTCCTCGCGCGAAAGCTGCCATTTCTTGGCGACATTCTCAGCCGTCGTACCCATGTGATAACCGTAGAAAGCGTCGGTCAGGCCGTCCTTGATCATCGTATCGACCATCTTGAAATCACCCATCTTGACGCCACCGCGCAAGTGCGCGCAGTGCGGTGCCATCGACATGGATTCCATGCCGCCGGCAACGATGATCTTCGCATCGCCGGTTGCAATCTGCTGCATGCCGAGCGCGACTGCGCGCAAGCCCGAGCCGCAAAGCTGGTTCATGCCCCAGGCGGTCGCCTCCTGCGGAATGCCGGCTTTCATCGCCGCCTGGCGGGCCGGGTTCTGGCCTTCGCCGGCTGAGAGAACCTGACCCAGGATCACCTCGTCGACTTCGGCGGCCGCGACACCGGCGCGCTCGAGCACCCCTTTGATGACTGCGGCACCAAGTTCATGGGCGGGGGTATTGGCGAAGGAGCCGTTGAACGATCCAACCGCGGTGCGGCCCGCGCTGGCGATGACGATGGAGGGAGTGCTCATCAGATATTTCCTCGTTCTTTTTCGCAATTGCTGAAGACTGGCAAAGGTCATCGCTCAAGTCAAACGCCTTGATGCAGCGGCGRCAGTTTCGCATCGCAATCCGGGGCCGACGCGAAATTTTGCACCTGCGTCCACGCAACGCACAAAGAGATTGTCAGAACCGGTTTTTTGCGGATACTCTGAAAAACATAATAAAGACGGGAGCATGGGGAGGAGACCCAGATGGCTAAACACGACGGTCAGATCGTAATCAAGAAATACGCCAACCGGAGGCTCTACAATACCGGGACAAGCACCTATGTGACGCTCGACGATCTTGCCGTGATGGTGAAAAAGGGAGAGGAGTTCACCGTCCAGGACGCAAAATCGGGCGACGACATCACCCATTCAGTGCTCACCCAAATCATCTTCGAACAGGAATCCAAGACCGGCAACACGCTTTTGCCGATATCCTTCCTGCGCCAGCTGATCTCGTTCTACGGCGACCAGATGCAGATGGTGGTGCCGAGCTACCTCGAGCATTCGATGCAGGCCTTTACCGACCAGCAGGTGCAGATGCGCGAACAGATCAACAAGGCCTTCGGCGATACGCCGCTGGGCAAAAATCTGGCGGTGCCGCTGCAACTGGTGGAAGAACAGGTCAAGCGCAATACCGATCTTTTCCATCAGGCCATGCAGATGTTTTCGCCCTTTATGGCGGCAGCGCCAGCTGCCAAGGAACCGCGCAAGGCGGAAGCCAAGGATATTGATGAACTCAAGGAACAGCTGCGCGCCCTGCAGACGAAGCTGGAAAACCTAGGCTGACACGCCTTGTGCCGCGCCCGCTTCAAACGGCTGCGGCACACCTCAAGGCTCCATCAAAGCCCGATAGAGACGTCCCGCCCTGCCGTGCGCATCGACACGGAGAAGCCGGCAATGACATCGATAAAGCTGATCGTCATCAGGATGAAGAAGACGTGGGTCGCGGCATTGGCGACCAGCAGGAACTCGACCAGGAAGACGATGAACAGCACCATCGACAACAGATGATCCATCAGCGCCTTGGAACTGATGCGGGTTGCCTTGAGAATTTCAACGAAGAGCAGGGCAAGCGCGATAACGATCATCAGATCACCGGCACTCATCGTCCAGACGGCGCCGGACAGCATGGTCATCGAGAAAACCGTGTTTTCGAATACCGCGACACCGCCGCTTCCAAGCAGGCCCAGCATTCCCAGATTGTAGAGAATGAACGGCACGATCAGCAATGGAATGGCGGCAATCATCGGCAAAGGCTCCCAATGTCTCGTCTCAGCCTCCCGGCTAAGCGTTGAACGTTATGTGCCCCACGACGCAGCGAGCGTCAAGAAAATGGCCGCGGGAAGGCTACAGCAGCGCACGAGACTGCCGTGATGCAGGAAACAGAAAAAGGGCCGGCGAAAAGCCAGCCCTTCAAATGACAGCCTGACGGCGCCGCTGATTAAGCGGAAGCCTTCGGGGTCAGAACCTGACGGCCGCGGTACATGCCGGTCTTCAGGTCGATGTGGTGCGGACGGCGCAGTTCGCCGGAGTTCTTGTCTTCGACGTAGGTCGGAGCCTTCAGCGCGTCAGCGGAACGGCGCATACCGCGCTTGGACGGGCTTGTTTTTCTTTTAGGTACAGCCATTTCATACTCCACTTATCGGGCAAAACTCTGTTGATCGACCAGACCGTTGGCCGGGACAAACAGATGTCAATCTCGGAATTTGCCGGGCTTATACATGCCCAACAGGCGTTTGACCAGTCCCTGCAGGCATTTTTTCGCAAGGGTGGCGGCAGAAACGGATCAGGCCTCGTCCTCCGGCACGATCCAGGTTTCCTTCAGCGCCGCCTCCTGCCACTTGCGGAAGGCCGGGTGGGTCTTCACCGCGTCCATGTATTCCAGCGAGCCGGGATTGCGGGTGAGGTCGTAAATCTCAAAGCGGTTGACCACAGGCGCGAACATCGCGTCGGCCGCGGTAAAGCTGCCAAACAGGAACGGACCGCCGGATCGTGCAATCGCTTCGCGCCAGATCGTCTCGATCCGCTCGACATCGTCCATGACGCCATCCGGCAGGTCGATCGCCTTCTTCTCACGGCGGATGTTCATCGGGCAGGCATTACGAAGCGCCCGGAAGCCGGCGAGCATCTCCATCGAGTAGCTGCGGGCAACGGCGCGCTCGGCTGGATCCTTGGGCCAGAGCCCGGCGTCCGGAAAGAGCTCGGCGGCGTATTCGATGATCGCCAGCGATTCCCAGACACGGATATCGCCGTGATGCAGGACCGGGACGCGGCCGGTCGGCGAGATATCCTTGAACCGCGGATTTCCAGCCGGAAAATCGAACGGAATGACGACATCCTCGAACGGCACGCCGCAGGCTTCCAGCGCCAGCCAGGGCCGCAACGACCAGGAGGAATAGTTCTTGTTGCCGACATAGAGCGTAAGCTTGGTCACTGGTCTTCTCCGATCCTTATGAGACGAGGCCTGCTATAGATGACGCACCGGCTTCGCGGCCAATGAAAAGACCTGATCTCACTCATAAAGGCATTTGATATATTCACCGGACCGGCCGGCGCGGCGTTCGATCAGAGAGGCGAGACGCCTGAGACCCCGGCCGGGTTTACCGGCGTTACGCTCGAACGGGTTGGGCAGCGATACGGCAAGAAGTGCTGCCTGCCGCCGGGTGAGCTTTGCTGCCGAGACGCCGAAATGGTGTCTTGCCGCCGCTTCGGCACCGTAGATGCCGGGCCCCCATTCGGCGACATTGAGATAGAGCTCCATCATCCGCTGCTTGCTCCAGATGAAATCGGACACAAGCGCCAGCGGCAGCTCCATCCCCTTGCGAAGGAAGGAGCGGCCGTTCCACAAGAACAGGTTCTTGGCTGTCTGCATCGGGATCGTCGAAGCGCCACGGGTCGATTCCCCTTCCAGGGCATCATAAACGACGCCGCGCATCTGTATCCAGTCGACACCGTCGTGAATGCAGAACTGGCCGTCCTCCGACATCATCACCGATTGCACCAGATGGGGCGAGATATCCTCGAAGGACACCCACTGACGGTCATAGCCGCGGAAAAGCAGCAGATCGCGCAGCATCAGCGTCGAAATCGGATGGATAAAGCTTGGCGCGTAAAGGACGATCAGAACATAGGGCAACAGGATGATTGCGATCGCAATCAAGGCGATCTGCCGCCAGCGCCGCTGCAAGGCCTGACCCCATACTCGCGAACGGCTGGAAGACACGTCCTCTTCCTCCCCCCGAGTTTCCGGTACGATGTCCACGCCTGAAACGCCCGCCTGATAATCCATCCAATTTTCATAGAGCAAGCGCCGGTAAAATTGAACGGTTTTCTCGATAACGCACAGCAAGCCTGATGAGCGCCTGCCAATATGGTAAAATCCCGTTGCCAGCGGGCGCGCAGTCATGCCAAACACCGCCGCATGAGCGAGACATCCTTCGAAACCCGCCTGAAGACCAACGCAGCAGACATCGAGGCCTGCCTCGCCGGCATTCTCTGCGAACAATCACAGGCGGACGAAATCGCCCGCCCCGCCCCCCTGCTCGCCGCCATGCGCCACGGAGTGCTGAACGGCGGCAAGCGCCTGCGTCCATTCCTGGTGATGGAAAGCGCTGCCCTCCTGGGTGGCGACCGGCAGGCCGCCCTGCGCGTTGGCGCAGCTCTTGAATGCGTGCACAGCTACTCGCTTGTGCATGACGATCTTCCGGCCATGGACGACGATGACCTGAGGCGCGGCCAGCCGACGGTGCATATCGCCTATGGCGAGGCCAACGCGATCCTTGCCGGCGACAGCCTCTTGACGTTGGCGTTCGACATTGTCGCTGCGCCGGAAACGAACCTTACCGACCGGCAGAAGACCGAGCTGGTGCTGGCGCTGGCGCGCGCCTCCGGCATCGGCGGCATGGCCGGCGGCCAGGCGCTGGATCTGGCAGCGGAGACATCAGCACCCGGCGAAGCTGCAATCGTCACCCTGCAGGCGATGAAAACCGGCGCGCTGATCCGCTTTGCCTGCGAAGCGGGTGCGATCATCGCCGCAAGCAGCCCGGACGAACGGCGGCTGATGCGCAAATATGGCGAAACCATCGGCCTTGCCTTCCAGCTGGCCGACGATCTGCTTGACCTGACGGCGGACGCCCAGACGATGGGCAAGGCAACCGGCAAGGATGCGGCCCGGGGCAAGGGCACGCTGGTCTCGCTGCGCGGTCAGGCCTGGGCCGAGAAGGAGCTGGCGCGGCTGGCGGCAGAAGCAGAAACGCTCATGGCGCCGTTCGGCGACAAGGCTGACGTCCTTGTGCAAGCGGCCCGGTTCGTTGCCAATCGGAGCCACTAGCCCGCGAGCACGTTTTGGCCGCCACTTCGCCCGTCCGCGCATTGCCGGTTTCCTGCGGATCACCATCGGTACCCCGCAAGAGTGTAGCCGGCTCATTGAAGCAATCGATATTGTTCTCTGACGGTATATAGCGCCCGCAAATATTGTCACGGCGACAAGAATGCGGTTTCGAAAGCAGATAGAATCGGCATGCTGGCGCCCGAAAGCCGTTCGGGGACACCGCATGTCATACCTTCTACCCTATCTGCCGCACCTGATGGTCGCCTGGGGCGCATACATCATCGCCACAGCCTCGCCGGGACCTGCGGTCGTCGCCATCATCTCCACCGCAATCAGCCGCGGCCGCAACGCCGGACTGGCGCTTGCCTTCGGTGTTCTGACGGGCTCCTACACTTGGGCAATGCTGGCCGCTGCTGGGCTTTCGGCGCTGATCCGCACCTATGGAAACGCGCTCTTCATCCTGAAAATTGCCGGTGGGCTCTATCTGCTCTGGCTGGCGTTCAAGGCCCTGAAGGCGGCGATGCGGAAGGAGACCGAAGCCGCCTTGCCGCTCGACAAGCAGCCGCCATCGCTGCGCCGTCTTTACCTCAAGGGCCTCGGCATCCACCTGACCAACCCCAAGGCGATCTTCTCCTGGCTGACACTGGTTTCGCTCGGCACGCCGCAGGATGCACCGCATGTCATGCCTGTCCTCATCGGCGGCTGCATGGTGCTCGGCGTCATCATTTTCATGGGCTTTGCGCTGCTGTTTTCAATCGAGCCTGTGCACCGTGGCTACAAGAAAGCCCGCCGCTGGATCGAGGGCGCCATGGCCGGCTTTTTCGCCTTCGCCGGTCTCAAGCTGTTGACGGTGAAGCTGTAGCCTATTCGGCCGCGGCCTGCCCCTGGCCAAAGCGCTTCTCGATGTATTCGCCGACAAGCGTCTCGAAATCACCGGCGATGTTGGTGCCGCGAATGGTCAGCGCTTTCTTGCCGTCGATATAGACCGGGGCTACCGGAAGCTCGCCGGTGCCGGGCAGCGAAATGCCGATATCGGCATGCTTGCTTTCGCCGGGGCCATTGACGATGCAGCCCATGACGGCGACCTTCAGGCTTTCGACGCCCGGATACTTTTCGCGCCAGACCGGCATGTTGCGGCGGATGTCGCCTTCGATCTTCTGGGCCAGTTCCTGGAACACCGTCGAGGTAGTGCGGCCGCAGCCCGGACAGGCGGCAACGACCGGGATGAACTGGCGGAAACCCATCACCTGCAGCAGCTCCTGCGCCACCTGTACCTCGCGGGTGCGGTCGCCGCCGGGCTCCGGCGTCAGCGAAATACGGATCGTATCGCCGATACCCTGCTGCATCAGAATGCCGAGCGAGGCGGCCGACGAGACGATGCCCTTCGAGCCCATGCCGGCTTCAGTCAAGCCCAGATGCAAAGCATGGTTGGAGCGGGCCGACAGCATCGCATAGCAGGCGATCAAATCCTGCACGTTGGAAACCTTGGCCGACAGGATGATGCGATTGCGCGGCAGGCCGGTTTCTTCGGCCAGTTCCGCCGAGATCAGCGCCGACTGGACGATGGTTTCGCGCATCACTTGGCTCGCCGTCAGCGGAAAGCCCTTGGCCTGGTTGTCGTCCATCAGGCGGGTCAAAAGTTCCTGATCGAGAGAGCCCCAGTTGACGCCGATGCGCACCGGCTTGTCGAACTCGATGGCGCGTTCGATGATCTCGATGAACTGCTTGTCCTTCTTCGCCTTGAAGCCGACATTGCCGGGGTTGATGCGGTATTTCGCCAAAGCTTCAGCGCAGGCCGGATGATCCGCCAGCAGCTTGTGGCCGATATAATGGAAATCACCGATCAGCGGCACGTCAAGGCCGAGGCGATCGAGACGCTCACGGATCTTCGGCACGGCTGCGGCGCTTTCGTCGCGATCGACGGTGATGCGCACCAGTTCCGAGCCGGCCCGGTGAAGAGCGGCGATCTGCGCGACAGTGGCATCGACATCCGCGGTATCGGTGTTGGTCATCGACTGGACGACCACGGGCGCCGATCCCCCGACGATCACCCCGCCGACATCGACGGCAACGGAGGCCCTGCGGGGTTGCGGTTCGTAATCGAAGGCGGACGTCATGAAAGCCTCTTGCACGTGCTGTTGCGGCGACTTTCCCTGAGGTGGATGAGGAAAGCCGCCTTGTCAACGGCAACATTCATGGATTGACGGCGAATTGATGTCCGCGCCGTCCCGGCCGTCTCAGTCGTGGCCCTTCGGGTCGGCATGCACGGCATGATGCGACAGGGCGAGAACGACGAGGAACAGGCCCGGCACGCAGGTGAAGATGATCGAGAAACCGGTGTGCTCTGCAATGAACCCGATCAGCGAGGGTGCAAACAGCATGCCGGAATAGCCCATGAACGTGGCGACCGACAGCCCGATGCCCGGCGCCAGGCCCGGCATATTGCCGGCGGCGGAGAAAGCAATCGGCACCATGTTGGAAATGCCGACGCCGGCGAGCGCAAAGCCGAGGATGGCGAGCGGAGCATTGGGTGCCAGACCCGCGAGCACGAGGCCGACCAGCGCCGTCAGCGTGCAGACGCGCAGGGTTTTCACCCCACCGAACCGGTCGCGGACATGATCGCCGGCAAAGCGCATGATCGCCATCGTGGCCGAAAAGGCGGCAAAGCCGAAGCCGGACATCGCCACCGATGCTCCCAGCTCGTTGCGCAGGTAGAGCGCGCCCCAATCGAGCACCGTGCCTTCCGGCACCATGGAGAACAACGCTACCAGACCGATCAGCCAGGGCAGCGGCATCATCGGCAGGCGCAGCTTCTGCTTGGCGACATCCGGATGTGGCTGATCGGCAAGAATCATCGGCCAGGCAGCGGCCAGCACCGCAAGGCAGAACAGGGTCACGAGCACGGCGTGCACATAGACGCCGAAATGCGCCATGATCAGGCCGCCGCTCGCAGCGCCGATCAGGCCGCCGAGGCTCCAATAGGCATGGCAGGACGACATGATCGCCCGGCGCATCGATTTCTCGACCTCCACCGCATTGGCATTCATCGCCACGTCCATGGCGCCGACGAAGCCGCCAAGCAGGAACATGCCGATCGCGGCCGTCCAGACATTGGGAAGAAGCGTCAGGAGCAGAAGCAGCGGCGACAGGATAATTGCCGTCACCTTCACCACCTTCTGCGATCCCATCCGGGCGATGAAGCCGCCGGCAATCGGCATCAGCACCAGCGAACCGATGCCGAAGGCGAGGATCAGAAGACCGAGCACGCTTTCGCCGATGCCGAGCTTATCCTTGAACTCCGGAATCTTCGGCGCCCAGCTGCCGGTGACGAAACCGTTCATCAGGAACAGCAGGGAGACCGCGAGCCTTGTCTTGGGCATGTAACCCGACCGGGCCGCAACCCGTGGCTGGATGATGGTGTGTTGATCCATGATTTTTCCTGTGCGATCCGCTGCCGGATTCAAACCGTGATTTCGATAGGGTTGCCGTCGGGGTCCTTGAGAACCGCCTCATAGAAACCGTCGCCCGTCATGCGGGCGGGAGAAACGAGAGTGCCCGATGCTGCTGCTCGCGCCGCCATCGCATCGACGGCTTCGCGGCTGCCAAGCGACAGAGCGAGGTGCGCATAACCCTGGCGCTCGCCTTGCCCATCCTGAGGCGCAATCCACGGGCCTTGCATGATCTCGATCGATGGCCCGTCCTTCAGATACAGGAACCGCGAGGAGAAGCCGGGGCGCCTTGCGCTTTCGTAGAGATCGCCGGCGGTAGCGCCGAAGGTTTCGGCCCAGAAGTCGCAGAGGCGTTCAAGATCGGCGGTCCATAATGCAACATGGGCGATCCTCATGGCCTTGCTCCTCCGGCGTAAACGACGTCGACGCCTTGACCGCCGTAAAGGACGGCGGCGTTTCCGGCTGCGTCACGCTCGACGATCAGTGTCGCGCATTCCCGTGTGGCAATGACCGTATGCGGCGCCGATGTACCCAGCTTGTCGTTGGTCACGGCGGCGAGCACCGAGGCGCTGTTGCGGGCAACAAGCCGCTTGAACTCAGCATCCTCATATTCGAAAGCGGTCAGCCCCGCGTTCACATCGACACCACAGACCCCGAGAATGCACAGATCCGGCCGCAGCACGGAAACATCGCGCTGCGCCTTGGCGCCGACTGCGGCACCGACCTGCCGGTTGATCTTGCCGCCGATCAGGATGAGGTCGATGCCCGGCTTTTCCATCAGCACGGCCGCAATCAGCGGTGCATTGGTTACCGCCGTCAGCTCCACCCCGGCAGGAAGCGCTCGGGCGATCGCAAGATTGGTCGAACTGGCGTCGAAGAAAACCGTCATGCCGGGCTTGACGAAGGGGACGGCAGCCGCAGCAAGGGCCGCCTTGCGCTCAGGCGCTTCGCCGACACGCTGGGAGAGCGTCGTGCCGCCGGGGGCGATCGGCAGGGCACCGCCATAGACCCGCTCGCACAGACCGGCGGCCGCCAGTTCGCGCAGATCCCTGCGGATCGTGTCCTCGGAAACATTGAATTCGTGCGCGAGGTCAACCGCCAGAACCCGGCCGGACAGCCGCAACCGGTCCTGGATCAGGCTTTGTCTCTGTCGCAAAAGCAGCTCTGTCTGCATGGTAAAATCGAATCACGTACAAATGAGTGTAAATAGGCACAAACGTGCATACTCGCAGACGCCGTGAATTTCAATCGATTTATGTGATTTTCGCGAAAATGACGGAGGCTTTGCCGCAAAAATCGGCCCCCTCGCCTTGATTTTAGTCGCCAGGCGCCAAATTTGCGTTGAAACGGCATGAATTTGAGAAAAACCTTTCGCTGCTGCGGCGCACAATGAAGTTTTGTGCGCTGTCTTGCATCGGGCGGTATGCGATTGTCCCTTCACACCGGCAGACGGGCCGGATCAAAAAGATGGAAAAACAAAATGAAATGGGTTCCCACACTTCTCGCCGCTGCCGCTTTCGCCCAGCTGGTTTCGTTCGGCTCGGCTACCGCCGGTGAAAACCTCGAAGCCATCAAGTCGGCTGGCGCGCTGAAGATCGGCACGGAAGGCACCTACGCACCGTTCACCTACCATGACGAGAGCGGCAAGCTCGTCGGCTTCGACGTCGAGATCGGCGAAGCCGTCGCCAAGAAGCTGGGCGTCAAGGCCGAGTTCCTCGAAGGCAAGTGGGACGGCCTGATCGCCGGCCTCGATGCCAACCGCTACGACGCCGTGATCAACCAGGTCGGCATCACCGAAGAGCGCAAGAAGAAGTACGATTTCTCCGAGCCCTACATCGCCTCGAAGGCCGTTTTGATCGTCAAGGCCGACAATGCCGAGATCAAGGACTTTCCGGACCTGAAGGGCAAGAATGCCGCGCAGTCGCTGACCAGCAATTTCGGCAAGCTGGCACAGGCTTCCGGCGCTGAACTCGTCGGCACCGATGGCTTCGACCAGTCGATCCAGCTGGTTCTGACCGGCCGCGCCGACGCGACGATCAACGACAGCCTCTCCTTCCTCGACTTCAAGAAGAAGAAGCCCGATGCGCCGGTCAAGATCGCTGCCGAACAGGCGAATGCCGACTATTCCGGCATCATCGTGCGCAAGGGCGAGCCTGAACTTCTCGAAGCCATCAACAAGGCACTCGTCGAGATCAAGGCCGACGGCACCTACGACGCGATTTCGCAGAAATATTTCGGCGCAGACGTTTCGAAATAACCCTTGAAACGGCGCGGCCGGACAGGTTTCGCCGCGCCCTTGTCTGAACTATAAGTCATGATCCGTTCCGGCATCCGGGGCGGATCATGTCGTTTGAAAGGCCCGCTCGTGCCCCCTTGGCTACAACTGATGCTCGATTCGCTGCTGCCTTTGTTGCGGGCCGGGCTGATCTTCACAATTCCGCTGACACTGCTTTCCTTCACGCTGGGGTTGGCGCTTGGTCTCCTGACCGCCGTCGCGCGGCTGTTCGGCCCGCGGCCGCTGGTCGCGGTGGCGCGGTTCTATGTCTGGGTCATTCGCGGCACGCCGCTGCTCGTCCAGCTCTTCGTTATCTTCTACGGCCTGCCGAGCCTCGGCATCCTGCTCGATGCCTTCCCTGCGGCCCTGATCGGCTTCACGCTCAACATCGGCGCCTATACGTCCGAGATCATCCGCGCCGTCATCTCCTCGGTACCGCGCGGCCAGTGGGAGGCTGCCTATTCGATCGGCATGAGCTGGAGCCAGGCGATGCGCCGCACCATCCTGCCGCAGGCCGCGCGCGTCGCCGTGCCGCCTTTGTCCAACACCTTCATTTCGCTGGTGAAGGACACCTCGCTTGCCGCTGCCATCACCGTGCCGGAGCTGTTTCAGACCGCACAGCGCATCGTCGCCACCACTTACGAACCGCTGATCCTCTATATCGAGGCGGCCCTGCTCTATCTGGCCCTGAGCTCGGTTCTTTCCGCGCTGCAGGTGCGGCTGGAAACCCGCTTTGCCCGCTATGGCGGCTTCCTGGAGGCGCGCACATGATCGAGCTCACCCATATCGAAAAACGTTTCGGCGACACTGTCGTCCTGAAGGACATCAGCGTCACCATCGCCGAGGGCACGGTGACCGCGCTGGTCGGCCCGTCCGGCGGCGGCAAAAGCACGCTGCTGCGCTGTGTCAACCTCCTGGAAATCCCGACAGCCGGTACGATCAAGCTCGGCGACGAGCAGATCATTTTCGAACCCAACAGGAAGACCGGCTGGGACGCCATTCAGCGCCTGCGCCGCCAGACCGGCATGGTCTTCCAGAATTTCCAGCTGTTCCCGCACCAGACGGCCATCGAAAACGTCATGGAAGGACTGGTCACGGTGCTGAAATGGCCGAAGGAGAGGGCGAGAACACGGGCGCAGGAATTGCTCGAAAAAGTCGGCATGGCGCACAAGGCAGATGCCTGGCCAGCCACCCTTTCCGGCGGCCAGCAGCAGCGCGTCGCCATCGCCCGCGCGCTGGCCCCCTCGCCACGCGTGCTGCTCTGTGACGAGCCGACCTCCGCCCTGGATCCGGAACTGGCCGAAGAAGTCGTCGAAGTGCTGAACCGGCTGGCAGCCGAAGGCACGACGATGATCATGGCGACCCATGATCTGCGGCTTGCCTCCAAGGTCGCCGATCAGGTGCTTTTCCTCGACGGTGGCCTGATCGTCGAAAGCGGTGCACCGAAGAGCATCTTCCAGACGCCGGAGCGGGAGCGGACGAAGAAATTCATCTCGTCGCTGAGTGCAGGGAACAACTACGACATCTGAAGGGAGCGCCACGGCTCAAAAGCACCAGGGCCCCTGTTGCGCCAGAGCTCCGTCATCCTCGCCCTTGTTGTGGCGGGGATATTGCAGCCCTTTGGGGACACTCATCCTGCCGATGGCATCTGGGTGAGGTGACCGAAGGCGTTTTTCTGTCTGCGCCTTGCAGATGCCGCGGCCCTCGGCTCATGTGCATTCATGCAGCGCACGCGGCAAACGGTTTCCCGTCTCCTTCAAACGGACCTGCGGCTACGCTTCCAGCCCCGCTCTACCCGCTCCGCACCCTAAGCCATCCGTCTGTTTCCCCGGGAACACAATAGCTGCTGCGCCCTTGCCTATAACCGTCAGTGTCCGGCGTTGCCTAAAGCAATAGCAACGGACATTGGAGCAACGTCTGAACGTGTTGTTTATGGGATGGAGGCATCAGACAGATAAGCTATTCATAATTCAAAATATTATAATTTGTAACGTAACTATTGGCGAAAATTCACCCGACGGTTGAACAAATGGCCCAGCACCGCCCGCTACAGGGCGTGGCTTCAAATAGTTATTGACTTCAAATAGATCAATCGGAGACGAAAATGGCGACTATTATAGGAACAGCCGGCAATGACATATTGCTCGGCAACGATCTCGAAAATGATTTCATCATGGCCGATGCTGGAGCCGATAGTATCAACGGCGGCATGGGTGGCGATTTTATTATGGCCGGTGACGACAACGATACAGCAGATGGATCGTTTCAAGGGGATACTATTCAGGGCGAGGCTGGCGACGACACGCTGAACGGCAACAGTGGCAACGACTATATCGACGGCGGTACCGGCGCGGACAAGCTCAATGGTGGCAGTGGCCAGGACATGCTCGTTGCCGGAACGCTGGAAACGGCGGCAGGCGATGTTGCCGATGGCGGTTCCGGCACCGACCGGCTGATGGCCGACTATTCGTCATCGGCCGTCAAACTCGACATCGCGATCAAGGACTGGATCGCGCCGCAGACACTGACAGGCGGAATCCAGGCGACCAATGTCGAATCGTTCTGGATCACCGGCAGCGCATTCGATGACACGATCGCCGGCGGCAATTATTCCGACATGTTTGACGGGGGCGCGGGCAACGATACGCTGTCGGGCGGCCGTGGTTTTGACATTCTGCAGGGCGGGGACGGCAACGATGTCCTGCGCGGCGGCTATGGCTTTGACAACCTGTCAGGCGATGCCGGGAACGATATTCTGTACGGCGATCAAGGCTTTGACTTTCTTTCCGGCGGCACCGGAAATGACAGGCTCTATGGTGGTGACAGCTTCGATACGCTCTATGGCGGCGACGGCACGGACACTATTTTCGGTGGCACCGGCGACGATTCCATTGCGGGCGATGCCGGAGACGATACGCTCAAGGGCGACTCGGGCAATGATACGATCGACGGTGGCGCGGGCAACGACACGATCGATGGCGGCACCGGCAATGACGCGATCAGTTACGCCTATGGTGAGGGCACGGACACCATCACCGACGCCGGCGGCAGCGATCGCCTGATCCTGCGTAATTTCACCGGCAATTTCACCGCAAAGGCTGCAACCGAGGTCAATACGCTGGCCGGCGGAACGACCTTCAAGGGTATGGATCACTACACGATCTATGCAACCGGCACCGGTACCAACAAGATCACCACCGGCACCGGCAACGATACTGTCTTGTCGGGAGACGGTAATGACTGGATCAATGGCGCTGATGGAAACGACACGCTCGACGGCGGGCTCGGCAAGGATACGGTCTATGGCGGCAACGGCAACGACACCGTCAGCCTTGGCGATCTCGGCGCAGACATCGGCGATGGCGGTGCCGGGACCGACGAGGTCATCGTCGATCGCCGGTCATTGACCGCGGGCCAGACCTTCTCCGTCAGCGGAAACACGGCAACATTGACGGATGGCACCAGCCTGAAGAACTTCGAACACTACACGGTGTCGTTCGGAAAGGGCAACGACGTCGTCAAATCGGTCGGTACGGCACAGAGTGTTTCCTTCTATGGCTATGACGGCAGCGATACGCTGATCGGCACCAATGGCTCGGATAAGCTGGATGGCGGCAATGGCAATGATACGCTGACCTCCGGCGCCGGCTCGGACTGGATTTATGACAATGGCGGCACCAACGTCATCAAGTCCGGTGATGGGTCCGATACCGTCCGCGTGGGGGATGCCTATAGCGGCGGCGCCGTCGGCCACAATACCGTTGATATGGGAACCGGCGATGACAGCTTCTACCGCACCGCATCGACCGGAAAACTCTCGCTGGATGGCGGCACGGGCACGGACTTCGCCTCGATCGACTTCAGCAAATACACCGCCGGCATTACCTTCAAGCTGGCTGCCAGCGTGACGGCGACCAATGCTCCGGTAACGGTCAAGAATATCGAACGGGTGGCCCTTACCGGCGGCAGCGGCAATGATGTCTTCACCGGCGGCGGCCTGAACGACGACCTGCGCGGCGGCACCGGCAACGACGCGCTGACCGGCGGTGCAGGCAACGACACCATCGATGGCGGTCTCGGCAATGATACGCTGCAGGGCGGCATCGGCAACGACACGATCTATGGCGACGGTAAAACGCTGACCGGCGGCAAGGACACGATCTATGCCGAGGATGGCAACGACGCGGTCTATATCGGGATCAGTGACCGGGCACATGGTGGTGCAGGGACGGACCGGGTCTTCCTCAATGTCTCGGAACAGACCAAGGACATTGCCTTCACCTTCTCTACCGGCACGGTCAATGTCGACACCGCAACATCGTTCACTGCCTTCGAGGCACTCAACTACATCGGCAGCAAGGGCAAGGATACGGTAACAGGTGGCAGTCTCGACGACAGCCTCGATGGTCGCGGCGGTAACGATATCCTCAGGGGCGCAGGCGGCTCCGACACGCTGGAGGACGGCGCCGGGAACGACCAGCTCTTCGGCGATGCCGGAAACGATTGGCTCATCCGTTCGGATGCGACCAGTGCGGGTGCGGCCGGCAAGGACATCTTCGATGGCGGCACCGGCACCGACACGCTGTCGTTCCGGGAGGGCGCGACTTCGGTCGTCCTCGACCTGACGACCCAGGCCAAGAACAAGGGGCTTGCGCTCGACCTGACGGTCAAGAATATCGAGATCATCGAAGGCAGCGCCAAAGACGACGACATTCGCGGCGATGCCAATGCCAATACATTCTACGGCAACGGATCAGACGACGTGCTTGATGGTCGCGACGGCAACGATACGCTGGTTGGCGGCGCCGGCGACGACTGGCTGACGGGCGGCAAGGGCAACGACAAGTTCGTCTTCGACCTCGATGGACGCGACGGCGAGGGTGACGTCATCACCGACTTCACCCGTGGCCAGGACAAGCTGGTGATCGACAAGAGCGACTTCCAGGTCGCGGCCGGCGATACGGCGGTGACACTTGTCGTTGGCGCCGATCCGGTGGCAACCAGCACGAAGGGCAGCTTCCTGTTCGAAAGCGACAATGGGCGCCTTTGGTTCGATGCCGACGGCAAGGGCACGGAAGCCGACCTCCAACTCGTCGCCATCCTGAAGAACGTCAACACGCTATCGACGAGCGATTTCGCGTTCATTTGACAATCGAGTTGAGAGCTTGAAAAGCGCCCGCCCGAATTTTCGGGGCGGGCGCTGGTTGAACGTGGCGCGACTCTATCGCACCGGTGCTGCAACACCGGCCAAATGCCCGAACACCGAAACGACGTCCTCGTAAACTCCGCGTTTGAACGCCACGATCAGGTCCGGCAGCGTCTGCATCGGCTTCCAGGCCCATTCGTCGAATTCGGGCTCATGATCGCCGGGCGGCGGGTTGATGGCGATTTCGGATTCGTCGCCTTCAAAGCGGAAGGCAAACCAGCGCTGGGTCTGGCCGCGATATTTGCCCTTGAGGCCAATACCGATCAGGTGGGCAGGCAGGTCGTAATTGATCCAGTCCGGCGCTTCGGCGATCAGCGACACGCTCGTCATGCCGGTTTCCTCGTAAAGCTCGCGATAGGCCGCCTTCAACGGGTCCTCGCCTTTGTCGATACCGCCCTGCGGCATCTGCCAGAGCTGCGGCGAGCCGTCATACTCGGAATTGCCGATCGGAATGCGCCGTCCGGCCCAGACGAGTCCATCCCGGTTGAGCACCATGATACCGACACAGGGGCGATAAGGCAGGTCGTCGGCCTTTACCGGTTTCGATTTGTCCTTGCTCATGTGAATTGCCCTTTGCCCTTGCTTGTCTGCCTTGCGCGCCGGAACGACGAGATCCGCGCATAGACGTTATTGCTGTTGCGGATCCTTGACGAGCGCCGAAACGCCGACAAATTCGATACCGCGTGTGCTCGCCTCGTCCATCCACTGGGAAATGGCTTCGACGCTTTCATCGAAGGCAGAGGCAACGCCGATGGCGCCGCCGTTGCGTCTGGCGATGCGCTCCAATTCATCGAGTTTCTTCAGGATCGCCGTGCGGTCGATCTGGTCATCGACAATCATATCGGCAAATCCGTGCGGTACGCCGATCGTCCCGGCCAGCGTTCCGGTCAGCGTCTGCGCCGATGTCGCGTCGTCGAGGAAGAGCAGGCCGCGCCTGCCGATGTCGCGCATGACCGGCTCCAGAGCGTCCGCGTCCGAGAGAAAACGCCCACCGAGGAAATTCATGATGCCGGTATAGTTGGTAATCTGGGCCAGTGCGGTGTGCAGCTCCGCCAGGTTTTTCTTCGCATCCAGCCCGACGCGCAACGTGTGCGGGCCGGGGTTGTTATCCGGATAATCGAAGGGCTCGAACGGGACCTGCAGCAGGATTTCATGGCCGGCGCGGCGCGCCTCCTGCATCCAGCGCTGCAGGCTGTTGCCGGTCGCGGCAAAGGCCATTGTCACATCGGGGGAAAGCTGGCGCAGCGCATTTTGCGTGCCGGTTTGGCTGAGCCCGAGGCCACCGACCACCAAGGCGATGCGGATGCCGCGAGCGCCGGACCATGGCCGGGCATATTGATCCATCGGCCGCAGCCCATCCGGGCCGGTGATCGGCAGCCGTCCCTGCGGGCTATCTTCCAACAGGTCATCATTCGGGAAGGTTGCCAGGCGCGGGTCCTGACCCTTTGTCCGGCCGACTTCGATGAACGCAGGGCCTTCGCCGTCGCGCTGCTTGGGAGAGAATTTGGTGACGATCGAGCCGTTCTCGGTCAACGTCTCCTCGACATGGGCACCGGAGAGGGCACCGCTTGTCTTCTGCTGCTTGAGCTTGGTCTCGTTGGCGCCTGGTGTTGCCTTTTCGCCCGGCGGCGCAGCGTCCGCCACCGTCTGCGTTTCCGGCGGGACGATCAGGCCGGTCGGTTTCAGAACGGCCCAGGCAGAAATACCAATCAGCGCGAGGGCACCAAGTCCAAGGGACAGGCGGCCGAATGTCAGGCCCGATTTTTCAGTTTTGGAGGGGCGCGTCTTGCGGTTCTGACCAAGAGGAGCGTTGAGATCTGTTCCCAAGAGGGCCTCTGTCGATCTGAGTTGCGATGGCGAAGCCTTACTGCATAATTCCTTAAACCGGAATCGATTCAAGGAAATATTCTGCAGCTGTAAGAATCGAAACCGCCGCCCGGCCGGAGCCAGGCGGCGAACAGTGTCAGGCTATCCGCATTCTCAGCGGATGTTACTTCTTCAGCTCGGCCTTTTCCGGATTGGCCGGGAAGGCCGGATCGGTTTTCTTGCCGCGCAGAAGGTCGAGCGCATAGTTCAGCTGCAGGTCGTCCTTGGGCTCCGGCGGGACGTAGGCAACCGAGCCGGAGCCTTCGTCATTCTCGTTCTGGCCCTTGATATGGCCGCGCAGGCTGGATTCGCTCGTCGTTTCGACCTTGCCGAGCAGTTCCGGCGGCAGCGGCTGTTCGACCTTGATATCCGGTGAGATACCGGTGCCCTGGATCGACTTGCCCGATGGCGTGTAATAGAGCGCGGTGGTCAGACGCAACGCGCCGGCTTCGCCGAGCGGGATGATCGTCTGAACCGAGCCCTTGCCGAACGAGCGCGTACCGAGAACGGTGGCGCGCTTCAGGTCCTGCAGGGCGCCGGCAACGATCTCCGATGCCGAAGCCGAGCCGCCATTGACGAGCACGATCACCGGCTTGCCATCGGTCAGGTCGCCCGCCGTCGCATTGAAGCGGCGTGTCTCGTCGGGATTGCGGCCGCGGGTCGAAACCACTTCGCCACGTTCCAGGAAGGCGTCGGAGACGTTGATCGCCTGGTCGAGCAGACCGCCCGGGTTGAGGCGCAGGTCGAGCACGTAGCCCTTGAGCTTATCAGCCGGAACCTGGGCCTTGATCTTTTCGATCGCGTTTCTCAGATCGTCATAGGTCTTTTCCGTAAACGAGATGACGCGGACGTAGCCGACATCGCCTTCCGCGCGGAACTTGACGGCGCGCACGGCGATGATATCGCGAACGATCGTCAGTTCGATCGGCTTTTCAGCCCCCTTGCGCAGGATGGTCAGCTTGATCGGCTTGCCGACGGCGCCACGCATCTTGTCGACAGCTTCCTCAAGCTTGAGACCGCGCACATCGACGCCGTCGATCTTCGAAATGAAGTCGCCGGCAAGCACGCCTGCCTTGGCGGCAGGTGTGTCATCGATCGGGCTCGTCACCTTGACGAGATCGTCTTCCATGGTGACTTCGATGCCGAGACCGCCGAATTCACCCTTGGTCTGGGTGCGCATGTCTTCGGCGTCGGTGGAATTCATGTAGCTCGAATGCGGATCAAGCGAAGAGAGCATGCCGTTGATGGCATTCTCGATCAGCTTGTCGTCCTGCGGCGGCGTCACGTACTGGGCGCGAACGCGCTCGAACACATCGCCGAAGATCGACAATTCGCGATAGGTCGACGGGTTAGCCGCCACGGCCGGGACGATGGAGGAATATACAACGCCCGTGGCCGCTGCACCCATGAGTGCCCCGACCAGAACAAGTGACGTTCTACGAATCATTGCGTACCTTTCCGGTGTCTGCTGCGGTCCACCATGGTCGGGAATCAACCGGTTTTCCGTCTTTCCTGAATTCAATGTAAAGCGTCGGACGCTCGGTTTCCAGCGCCAATGCAGTGGCGCTCGCCACTCTTTTGTTACCCATCGTGCCGAGTGGCTCGCCGGCGACGACGAATTGGCCCTGCTGCACCGTAACGCCTTCCAAACCAGACAGGACGACATGATAGCCGTCGCCGGGATTGAGAATGATCATCTGGCCGTAGCTGCGAAACGTACCGGCAAAAACGATCCAGCCATCCGATGGCGCTGTCACCAAAGCCCCTGCATTGGTCTCGAGCATCATGCCCTGGAGCGAATGCCCCGTGCCGTCGGCATCGCCGAACTTGCGCAGGATCGATCCGGCAACCGGAAGCGCGAGCTTTTTCTGCAGGTCCGAAAACGCATATGCAGGCGCAATGCGGTTTTTGTCGGGCGTCGTGTTGTTTGCCAGTTCGCGGGCTTCAGCGCGCTGCGCTTCCGACATCAGCCGACGGTTTTCCTCTTCGGCCTTGACGGCCGCTGCCGCATCGCGCGCCGAGGCGATTTCGCTCTCGATCGAGCCGATCAGCCCTTCAAGGCTGGTTGCCTGGGCTGCAAGCTGTTCGGCCTTGCGCCGTTCGGAGGCGAGCTCAGTGGCGCTGCGCTGCTTCAGTTTCTGCTTTTCGACAATCAGCATGTTCATGCGCCGCTCTTCTTCGAGCCGCGCCGTCATGTCGTCGCCAAGCGCCTGTTTCTGGGCGATGATTTCCTTGCGAACACCGGCAAGCGCCTTGAGGTCGGCGGAAAGGTTTTCCGTCTCGTGACGGATGCCGGGGACAACGGCGCCGAGCAGGATGGCGCTGCGCACGGAGGCCAGCGCGTCTTCCGGCGTCACGAGCAGCGCCGGCGGGGGATTGCGCCCCATCCGCTGCAGCGCCGCCAGAACTTCGGCAAGCACCCCACGCCGCGCCCGTAGCGATGCGTGAACCGCATCCTCCTTCGTCCGCAAGGTGGCGAGCTTCTCCTCGCCATCGACGATCTCTTGCTCCAGCGCCTTGCGCTTTCCGGCCGAGTCGACCAGTGCGGCCCGCAGCGATTCGCTGGTTTTCTCCAGTTCCGCGATCCCGGCCTGCAATTGGGCGGCTCGATCGTTGGAAAGCGTGATGGTCTTCGACAGGGCTTCCAGTTCGCTGCGGGTGCTATCGCGCTTCACGGCAAGATCGGCTGTGGGATCCGGTTGCGCCGGAGCTTGTTCGGTCGCCCCTTGCGGATTTTGATCCGTCGCCTCTGCAGTCTGAGCCTGCGCGTCGGCGGCCAGAAGAAGCCCGCAAGCCAGCAGGCCCGCACGAAACCAGAGCCAACCGGTCTCTCCCGGCTGGCCTTTCCTCCTCCGCTTTGCCGCGTCTGTTGTCATTCCGTCATTCGCTGTCGGTACCCTGTCCAAGAAAACCCTACGCTGATTTGGCCATTGCCGCCAACAGCCATCCCCGGCAATTGCGGCATCGCCATGACAGTTTTAGCGGATTGTTTGGCCCACATGCCTCAAGGCTGGCGCCGGTTTCTGCGGAACGTGTCTTGGACGTTCAAACCCGATGATAGGGATGGCCTGAAAGGATGGTGACGGCGCGATACAGCTGTTCTGCGATCAGGATACGCACCAGTTGATGCGGCCACGTCATCTTGCCGAGGCAAATGACAGCATCGGCCTTGGCGTGAAGGGCGGGATCAAGCCCGTCGGCGCCGCCGATGGCAATTGTCAGGTCGCGCTTGCCGCTGTCCCGGAAGGACCCGATGAGGGACGCGAAACCCTCGGAATCCAGCGCCTTGCCGCGTTCGTCGAGCAGGATGAGAAGGCTGGCGTCGGGCAGGGATTTTTCGAGCTGGGCCGCCTCTTCGCGCTTGCGCGTGTCGGCGCTTGAACCACGGCTTTCAGGAACTTCGGCAATACGGGACAGCTCAAGGCCGATTGCGGGGCCAGCCTTGGCGAAACGGTCGAGATAACGGGCCGCAAGGTCCTTTTCCGGGCCAGCCTTGAGGCGCCCGACGGCAAAGAGGCCAACCCGCATGTCAGTTCCTTAATCCTTGTCGCGCCGATCGCAGCGTCGCCATCATATCCGCCGATGGCGGGCACATTCTTTCCAGCCCAGCGGGGCGCTGGTGCCGGACTTCATTCTGCAAATGGCCGCAATCGGATAACCCGTCCTGCACGGCCATTGCAGGATCCAAATGTGTCACTGCCGCTCAAGCACCCAACAAGGGCGCCGGATACTCAGTGCAATGTGCCGTCTTCCATGTCCGGCGCAGCCCACATCTTTTCGATGTTGTAGAACTCGCGGATTTCCGGGCGGAATACGTGGACGATGATGTCGCCGCCGTCGATCAGCACCCAATCGCCGGTCTCCAGACCTTCGACGCGGGCATTGCCCTGGCCACCATCCTTGAGGTCGGTGATCAGGTGATCGGCGATCGCCATGACATGCCTGCTCGACCGCCCCGAGACCACGACCATGTAGTCTCCCAGCGCTGATTTGCCGGCAATGTTGATGGTGACAATATCTTCTGCCTTCGAGTCCTCGAGACTGCCGAGAACCAGGTGAAGAGCACGGGTAGCGGCTTCGTCGCTACGTTCCGGGCTTTGCGGGAAAATGCGAGTGACATTTCCCTTCGCGTGTACTGTTGTCAGGGTTTTTCCTTTCCAGGTGAACAGAACAAGCATGGTGCGATTCGAATGTCGGTCGAACCGCACCCTAAATGTAGGCACCAATGCCTCAAGGTTTCAAGACGTGAGAAGTAAATGACGGTTATTCATTGCTTGCACGCCGTCATGATTTTGCCCGCAGCGCCGTGGAGCTCAGCGGTGAACGTGGTCCGTGAATGAAGGTCCAGGCGGGGGCCCTGCGCCAGGCGAGACTTGCCGCATGCGCTTCGTCGATGCGCGCATAGTCAAAGGTTTTTGCCATCTTCGAGGACAGATAGGACAGCGTGTCGCCGGGCCGGTCGATGACGGCAACGGGGAAGGTACGGGCGATTTTCTGCCAGTCCTGCCAAAGGTGGAAATTCTTCAGATTGTCGGCGCCCATGATCCAGACGAAGCGGATACTGCGGTTGCGCTCGCGGATCTTTTCCAGTGTGCGGGCCGTATAGCTTTGGCCGAGCGATTGCTCGAACGCCGTCACCTTGATACGCGGATCCTGGGTGATTTTCTCGCTGAGTGCAATCCGTTCAGCGAGCGGGGCAAGATGGTTACGGTTCTTCAGCGGATTGCCCGGTGTCACCATCCACCAGAGCTGGTCGAGGCAAAGCCGGCGCAGCGCGATATCGGCAACGAGCACATGGCCTTCATGCGGCGGATTGAAGGAGCCGCCGAACAGCCCGACGGTCATGCCGCGCGCGACATGGGGCATTTTCAGGTAGAACGGATCGACGTCGCCCGGCTGCACCTTACGGCCGGACCTGACCGGTGCCGCGCACCCTGTATTTGAAAGAGGTCAGCTGCTCGACGCCGACGGGCCCGCGTGCATGCATCTTGCCGGTGGCGATGCCGATCTCGCCGCCCATGCCGAATTCGCCGCCATCGGCAAACTGGGTCGAGGCATTGTGCAGGAGGATGGCTGAATCGACTTCGGCAAAGAAGCGCTCGACCACCGCCGGATCCTCGGCAATAACGGCTTCGGTATGGGCCGACGACCAAGAGGCAATGTGATCGATGGCCCCGCCGATCCCATCCACCAGCGTCACCGAAATGATCGCATCGAGATATTCCGTCGCCCAGTCCTCTTCGGTCGCCGCAATCAATCCCGGCACCATGGCGCGGATGTCTTCGCTTGCCCGAACCTCGCAGCCGGCATCGCGAAGGGCGGTAATCAGCGGCAGGACGAATGTGTCTTTCGCTTTGCGGTCGATCAGCAGCGTCTCGGCCGAACCGCAAATGCCGGTGCGGCGCATCTTGGCGTTGATCACGATCTTCTTCGCCATCTCCAGATCGGCAGACGCATCGACATAGACGTGGCAGAGACCTTCGAGATGGGCAAAGACCGGCACGCGCGCCTCGTTCTGGACGCGGGCGACAAGGCTCTTGCCGCCGCGCGGAACGATGACGTCGATTGTGCCGCCAAGACCGGTCAGCATGGCGCCGACAGCCGAACGGTCGGCGACGGGAACCATCTGGATCGCATGCTCTGGAAGCCCTGCATCCTTCAGACCCTGCACCATGCAGGCATGGATCGCCTGCGATGAATGCAGACTGTCCGATCCGCCGCGCAGGATGACGGTATTGCCTGCCTTGAGGCAGAGCGCGCCCGCGTCCGCCGTAACGTTCGGGCGGCTTTCATAGATGACGCCGATGACGCCGAGCGGCGTGCGCACGCGTTCGATATGCAGGCCGTTGGGACGATCCCATTCGGCGATGACATCGCCCACAGGGTCGGGCAGTTCGGCGATCGCACGGATGGCATTGGCCATGTCGAGCACGCGGTTTTCCGACAGGGTCAGGCGGTCGAGGAAGGAGGCGGCAACGCCGGTTTCGCGGGCGTTTTCCAGGTCAAGCGCATTGGCGGCGAGGATGTCGTCCTTGCGGGCGAGGATGTTGCTCGCCATGCTGATGAGGGCTGCATGCTTGCGCTCGGCAGACGCCGTGGCGAGCGGCCGGCTGGCGGCGCGGGCCTGGCGGCCGATCACCGCCATCAATTCCTGGATTTCTTTCTTTCGCGCATCGTCAAGCATGAGCGTCGCTCCTCACTGCATCCGTCTCCCGCTTGGCGGACGCGGTCATCACCATGTCGTCCCTATGCACCATGGCGGCGCGTCCGGCATAACCGAGAATAACGGCAATTTCCGCCGATTTCTTGCCGGCGATCTGACGGGCTTCGTCGGCATCATAACCGGCCAGTCCGCGGGCAATTTCGCGGCCTTCGGCGCCGATAATGGCAATTGTATCGCCGCGGCTGAACGATCCCGTAACCTGGCGGACGCCGGCCGGGAGCAGGCTCTTGCCGGACCGCAACGCGGTTTCAGCGCCGGTATCGATGCAGAGGCTGCCAGCCGGCAGCAACTGTCCGGCAATCCAGGTTTTTCGCGCGGTGACCGGCGAACCGGATGGCGCGAACCAGGAGGAGCGGGCGCCTTCACCGATCGCCGACAGCGGATGATCGACTTTTCCAGATGCGATGATCATGGCGCAGCCGGCACCGGTGGCGATCTTGCCGGCATCGATCTTGGTGCGCATGCCGCCGCGCGACAGTTCCGACGCGGCGCCCCCGGCCATCGCCTCGATCTCCGGGGTGATTTCCGCAATGGTCTCGAGGAAACGGGCATCGGGATTAAGATGCGGCGGGGCCGTGTAGAGCCCGTCGATATCGGAAAGAAGCACGAGCAGGTCGGCGCCGGTCATGGTGGCGACGCGGGCGGCGAGCCGGTCATTGTCGCCGTAGCGGATTTCGGTCGTGGCAACCGTGTCGTTCTCGTTGATGATCGGCACGGCGCCCATCTTCAGAAGCTGGCTGATGGTGGCGCGGGCGTTGAGATAACGGCGGCGCTCTTCAGTGTCGCCAAGCGTCAGCAGGATCTGGCCGGCAACGATCTCGTCCGCAGAAAGGCTTTCCGACCAGGCGCGGGCAAGCGCGATCTGACCGACGGCGGCAGCTGCCTGGCTTTCCTCCAGTTTCAGAGCGCCGGGGGCGAGATCCAGCACCGAACGCCCCAGCGCAATAGCGCCAGAGGAGACGACGAGAACATCGACGCCCTTGGCTCTGAGTGCTGCAATGTCGGCGCACATGGCGTTCAGCCATTGCTTCTTCAGGCCCGTCTTGCGATCCACAAGCAAGGCGGAGCCGATCTTGATCACAATCCGGCGGTATTTTTCCAGCGGTTTGCGTTGCGCCGTCATGTCAGTCTTCGTCCACCTGGGTCTGCGCGGCAACGATGATATCGCGCAATCCACGCAGCGTTTCGGTCATGCCCGTGCCAACGACAGCCGACAGCAGCAGCGGCGTCTGGCCGCTGGCCTTGGCCAGCGCTTTCTGCTTCTTCTTCAGTTCGGTGGGGTCGAGAACATCGATCTGCGACAGTGCAACGATTTCCGGCTTGTCGACGAGCTCACCGCCATAGGCCTCAAGCTCATGCTTGACTGTCTTGTAGGCCTTGGCGACATCTTCTTCCTGGGCGGAGACGAGATGCAGCAGCACGCGGGTGCGCTCGACATGGCCCAGGAACCGGTCGCCGAGGCCAACGCCGTCATGCGCGCCTTCGATCAGGCCGGGAATATCGGCAAGAATGAACTCGCGGCCATCGATCGTCGCCACGCCCAGGTTCGGGTGCAGCGTCGTGAAGGGATAGTTGGCGATCTTCGGACGCGCGCGCGTCGTCGTTGCAAGGAAGGTCGACTTGCCGGCATTCGGCAATCCGACCAGACCGGCATCGGCGATCAGCTTCAGCCGCAGCCAGATGGTCTTTTCCTCGCCTTCAAGGCCGGGATTGGCCCAGTTCGGCGCCTGATTGGTGGCGGATTTGAAATGCGTGTTGCCGAAGCCGCCATTGCCGCCTGCGGCCAGGCGGAAGCGCTGGCCCTCGGCGATCATGTCGACGATCATCGTCTCGGCATCTTCCTCGAAAATCTGCGTGCCGACCGGAACCTTCAGGGTGACATCGGCGCCACCGGCGCCCGTGCGGTTGCGGCCCATGCCATGAATGCCGGTGCCGCCCTTGAAGTGCTGCTGGAAGCGGAAGTCAATCAGGGTGTTGAGGCCGTTGACGGCCTCCACCCAGACATCACCGCCACGGCCGCCGTCGCCGCCGTCCGGCCCGCCGAACTCGATGAATTTCTCGCGCCGGAACGACACAGCGCCAGCTCCGCCGTCGCCGGACCGGATATAGACTTTTGTTTCGTCAAGAAATTTCATCGCACTGCCATCTGTTTGGTGTATTTGCCGCCACAATTGCCGCCATCGATATAGGCGCATGCCCCGGAGGTCAAAGAATATCGTGAAGTTTTTGAGCTATAACGTCCAGTACGGCGTCGGTCTCGACGGCCGTTTCGATCCTAAGCGCATCGCGAGAAGTCTTGAAGGCGCCGATGTGATCGCGCTGCAGGAAGTGACGCGGAATTTTCATCGAAACGGCCATGCCGACCTTGTCGCCATTTTCCGTGATCTGATGCCGCAATACTTTTCTGCCTTCTGGCCTGCCTGCGAGATCGATGCGGGATCGGCGATCGAGAACGGCCGCGCCGTCGAACGCCGCTTCCAGTTCGGCAACATGATCCTGTCGCGCTTTCCGATCGCTGCGACGCGCCTCATCCCGTTGCCGCGCACCCGGACGATTTCGCCGATGAACCTGCAGCGCGGCGCCACCGAAGCGCTGATCATCACCCCGTCCGGTCCGATACGGGTCTATTCGGTGCATCTCGACCATGTCTATCCGTCCGAGCGCCTCGCTCAGATCGGCTATCTGAAGGAAAAGGCGCTTTCCTACGGCCGTGAAGGCGGCGCAATGACCGGCGGTGCTGATTTCGGTTTTGCCGAGCTGCCGCATCCCGACGATTTCGTGCTGATGGGCGATTTCAACATGGAGCCGGAAGGGCCGGAATATTGCGCGATGACCGGCACGCGCGATGCCTATTACGGCCGCTCGCTGCGGCTCGAAAACCCGGTGGACGCACTTGCGCATCTCGGCCGGCTGACGCCTGAAAGCTACAGCTGGATCAATCCCGCCAATCATCAAAAGCGCATGCATCTCGACTATTGTTTCCTGAGTGCTGGCCTCGTGCCGCGACTGAGACAGGCCTGGATCGATACGGAGGCCGCAGGCTCGGACCACCTGCCCATAGGCTTCGAGCTGGAATAGCGCAAAGAAGAAAGGCCCGCGGGAATCCTTCCGCGGACCTTCATTCGTTTACGGCTTGCGCAGAACGCCTGCCGTGATCATCGTTTCGACATGACTGACCATGCCGTTGCGCGCCAGTGCATAGACCTGGGAGCAGCCGGTGATCTCGAAGCCGAGCTTCTTTTGCAGCTTCAGCGATCCCGCATTGTCGGCAAAGACGCCGGAATGCAGGACGGTGCCGGGCATGCGCCGGAAGAACCGCTCCATCGCCGCATAGGCCGCTTCACTGGCGTAGCCGCGGTTCCAGTAATAGCGGTTCAGCCAGTAGCCGAGGTTCCATTGACCGTGGCGAAGCTCGATGCCGACGCAGCCGATATGGACGTCGTCGCCGGTGGTGATCGCCAGTGTCCAGCCGGCGATCAGCCCCGAACCCTGCCGGATCAGCCAGTCGAGCGCATCCTGCCGGTGATAGGGCACGGACACCCGCGCCAGCATGCGCGAGACCTGGTAATCGCCAAGCGACTGAGCCACCGCATCCGCATCGGACAGCCGGTGCGGGCGCAAGGTCAGCCGCGCGGTTTCGATGACCGGGCAGGGGCCAGGATCGGGACGGGCCGCAACCCTCGGCCGTTCAACGAGATGGGCGGTCATCTCAGACCTCCCCAGCTGCGCAACGACATCCAGGTCTTGCGGTCGAGCCGGTACCATTCGACCGACATCATGCCGCCGAGCGCCAGGCTGCCGACCATGCCCGAACCCTGGAACTGGAACCCGCACTTCTGGATGACCCGCCGCGAGGCGACGTTCATGACCCGGCAGCGCGCATCGATCTGGTCGATGTCGCGGGTGCGGAAGGCCATGTCGGTCAGGGCCTGTGCTGCCTCGGTGGCATAACCCTTGTTCCAGTGCGGTTCGCCCAGCCAGTAGCCAAGCTCCGCCGTCTTGCCATCGGGATGCGGCTCGATACCGCAGCAACCCAAGAATGCGCCATTATCCGCTTTGGTAATCGCATAGACGCACTTGCCAATCGCGCCCGTCTTCGTACGGCGTACGAAATCCGCGGCATCGGCCACCGTGTACGGGTGCGGCATGCGCGAAACCATGGTGGCGATATTGGCGTTGTTGGCAAGATGGGCAAGGGCGTCGATATCGTCTTCATGGGGGGCGCGCAAAACGAGCCTGGGCGATAACAATATCGGGCAATCGGTCCTTGACCGCAAAGGCCTCGGCCTTTCCTGAGAAGATTCCAGGGAATCTTCCCGGGGAGACCGGGATTGGCTCTCCCTCAACAATTCGCTTTGCATGTTCAGTCCTCCAAGACGTGAAAAAGGGGAGATCGGGCATTGCCCCATCTCCCCTTTTGATCTTGGCCTGAACGGTAAGCGTCAGCCGGGTCGATGAGACGCCGGCTGTTTTAGAGCGCTACCGGCTTATTCCGCTGCTTCGGCTTTCGGCATTACAGACACGTATACGCGGCCATTGGCCTTTGTACGGTAGTCCACGTTGCCCGCCGTAAGTGCAAAAATGGTGTGGTCCTTGCCGAGGCCGACATTGGCGCCCGGATGCCACTGGGTTCCGCGCTGACGCAGAATGATGTTGCCCGCAACGACGACTTCGCCGCCGAACTTCTTCACGCCGAGGCGCTTGGACTGCGAATCGCGACCGTTGCGCGAGGAACCGCCAGCTTTTTTATGTGCCATGGGTGTTCTCCTTTAAACCTTGGATCCGTTGTCTCAGTTTGCAGCTTCAGCGGCAGCGTCTTCAGACTTCTTGGAAGCCTTCTTCGCCTTCGCGCCGGCAACAGCCGCGATGTCCAGAATACGGACGGTCGTGTTGTGCTGGCGGTGACCGCGGGTACGCTTCGAGTTCTGGCGGCGGCGCTTCTTGAAGGCGATGACCTTCTTGGCGCGGCCGTGTTCCACAACTTCGGCGCTGACAACGGCACCTTCGACAAACGGAGCACCGATGGTTGCATCGGCGCCGACGCCGACCATCAGGATCTCGGTGAATTCAATCTTGTCGCCTGCGGCGCCTTCCAATTTTTCAATCGTCAGAACGTCGTTGGCTGCCACGCGGTACTGCTTACCGCCGGTCTTGATGACTGCGAACATTTTTTATCCTTTCATGTTCGTTCCGGCTCTTCGCCCAAAGGCAAGGCCGTCTTTTTCTTCAGTCGGACGATGACAAAGCCTTCCAGCCTTGCCGGTGAACGGGCACAATAGAAACCCGGCGCGGTGAGGGCATGCCACACCACTTCGAGTTCGCGAATTACGTGAAGCCGGCAAAACTGTCAAGGCGAAAGACGCCGATGAGCTTGATTTTCCTTGATCCACCCTCTTGTCATCTGCAAAAACTGCCGCTATGAACCGCCTCGCGCTAACGGCGCCGACCAGCATATCCGGAGAGGTGGCAGAGTGGTCGAACGCACCGCACTCGAAATGCGGCATACCTGCAAGGGTATCGTGGGTTCAAATCCCACCCTCTCCGCCATTCTTTCCTATGAAATCGGTGTTCCGAGCTCCGGCTTGGAAAGGTTGATGCCCGTCCAGATACGAAGGAGCGCGCAATCGATCAGAGGGCCACGACCGGGGCCCTCCCACAGCGATCCTCAAGCTCACGACCGAGCGCATTGCGGGCCGCTGCGAAGCCTCGTATTGGGCCGAAGTCGCATTACTTGGGCTTCAATCGGCTGCCCGACGCAGTTCAGCCGAAGTTTTTGACCGCATTCTCTATCCCGGGGCGGGCCTTCTCCAGGTCATCACGGTTCATCACGGCTTTGATCTCAACAGCGGCATCAAAGGCGAGGAACCATGGCTCGGCAATGGCCGGTATCTCCGAGGTATCCTTCATGTCGAAGAAAATCAGGCCTGTTCTTTTCCCGTCGAATTCGGTGAAGTAGGCCGCTTCGGGTTTGAGTTCGGCCAGTATCGATTGAATCTTGGGGACGAGGCTGCCATCCTTGATTGCTGCGTTTGCCTTGTCAACGGGAAGCGAAACCTTGAGCATCATTCGCATTTCTATCCTCCTTTTCCTGCATAAGGGGGTTTGGCGGATGAAATCTAACGGCGCTGTCATGGCGACGAGCAGCGCGTCCATGGCTCGACGCCAACCCGCGGTATCGTTCGCTCGATCGTGATGCTGGCGGTCGTTTGAAACTCGACCATTCCCAAAAACAGTCGCATGACTCTGAACCTGAATTCGACAACAAACAAGTCCGATTGCTTCAAGGACGTTTGACAGCGTTATCGCTTGTGCCGGGATAAGGCTTGGCTCATCTCCTGAGGCATTCTACGCGCGATCATCAACGTTGATTGGAGATACGCATGGCCGCGATTCGGAAATCCGGAGGGCGCTGGCAAGCTCAGGTTCGCCGGCACAAAAGGAAAACCCCGGAATGTGTTGTTCCGGGGCTTCCTGTCACGCAACGGGGAGGGGCGTTACGCGGCTTGGACCTTCTTGGAGACGCGGGCCCATTCGGGAATCCAGGTTCCGTGGGCGGCAAGCAGGTCGTCGGTGAGCGACCAGATCTGGTCGAGATCGAGTTCGGCTGCCGTGTGCGGGTCCATCATCGCGGCGTGGTAGAGATGCTCGCGGTTCTGGGTCATCATCGCGGCAACCGTCAGTTCCTGCACGTTGATGTTGGTGCGGATCAGCGCCGTCAGCTGCGGCGGCAGGTCGCCGACGAAGGTCGGCTGGATACCGTTTTCATCGACCAGGCAGGGCACTTCGGCGGCGCAATTGTCCGGCAGCGAGGTGATGCAGCCATTGTTGCGCAGGTTGCCGTAGATGACCGAGGGTTCGCCGGTCCAGACCGAGTTCATGATCGAGGAGGCATATTCCTTCGACTGCGCGACCTCGATCTTGTCGGCCGAACGGAAAGCGGCGGCCTGGCCCTTCCACTTTTCGACCTGCTCGATGCAGCGCTTGGGATATTCGTCGAGCGGAATGCCGAACTTCTCGATCAGGTCCTCGCGGCCTTCCTTGATGAAATAGGGCGTGTATTCGGCAAAATGCTCCGAGCTTTCGGTGACGAAATAGCCAAGCCTCGTCAGCATTTCGTAGCGCACCTTGTTGGGGCAGCGCGGGTTCCAGGTCGGCTTCGGCGCCCGGCCTTCGCGGTAGCCGCGCACGAGATCCGGATAGAGATCGCGGTAAGAGCCATCCGGCTGGCGGTGCTCGAACTTCAGGAAGAAGGCCATATGGTTGATGCCGGCCGAGCGGTAGCGGATTTCCTCGTAGGGAATGTCGAGATCGTGGGCGAGCTCCATCGCCGTTCCCTGCACCGAGTGGCAAAGCCCGACCTGCTTGATTTTCGGATATTTTTCGGCGATCGCCCAGGTGTTGATCGCCATCGGGTTGACGTATTGAAGCAGGATCGCCTCGGGGCAGACCTGCATCATGTCCTCGCAGATCGACCAGAGATGCGGCACGGTGCGAAGCCCCCGCATGATGCCGCCGACACCGAGCGTATCGGCGATCGTCTGGCGCAATCCGTATTTCTTCGGCACTTCGAAATCGGTGACCGTGCAGGGCTCATAGCCGCCAATCTGGAAAGCGACGACGACGAAATTGGCGCCTTCGAGCGCCTTTTTCTGATTGGAATGCAGCTCGATGGTGGCCTTGGCGCCGAGCGTCGAGATCAGCTTGCTGACCACGACTTCGCTTTCTTCCAGGCGCTGCGGGTTGATGTCCATCAGCGCGATCTTCGCGCCGGACAAGGCCGGGCGCTGCAGCACATCGCCGATGATATTTTTCATAAACACGGTCGAGCCGGCGCCGATGAAGGTGATCTTGGGTTGTCTCGTCATGGATAGGCCTCTTTGCTTATGCGGCTACTTCGAAGGCGGCGCGGACGAGCCGTTCGGTGTAGGCGGTCTTGGGATGGGTGAGAACGTCTTCGACCGGGCCTTCTTCAACGATCTTGCCGTGCTGCATCACCACCACCCGGTGGCAGAGCGCGCGCACGACTTTGAGATCGTGGGAGATGAAGAGATAGCTCAGTCCTTTCTCGTCCTGCAGCTTGCGCAGCAGTTCGATGATCTGGGCCTGCACCGAGAGGTCGAGCGCCGAAGTGGGCTCGTCGAGCAGGATGAATTCCGGTTCCAGCGCAATGGCGCGGGCGATGGCGATGCGCTGGCGCTGGCCGCCGGAAAACTCGTGCGGGAAGCGCGACAGGATGTTGTTGGGCAGGCCGGCGCTGTTCAGCGCTTCCTTCACCCGCTCCAGCCGCTCGTTGCGGGTCGCGCCGAGCCTGTTGACGATCAGGCCTTCCTCGATGATCTGGCCGACCGACATGCGCGGGTTGAGCGAGGAGAAAGGATCCTGAAAGACGATCTGCATGCGTGAGCGCAAGGGGCGCATCTGGTCGCGGGTGTTCTTTTCGATCGACTGGCCATCAAACAGGATCTCGCCGCTTTCGGCCGCCAGCAGCTTGACCAGCGCCTGGCCGAAGGTGGTCTTTCCAGAGCCGGATTCACCGACGAGACCGAGCGTCTCATGACGGTGGAGCTTGATCGAGAGGCTGTCGACGGCGACCAGTTCCTTCAGCTGCGGCTTGAAGAAACCGCCAGCTTTCAGCATGAAAGACACCCGGACATTGCGGCCTTCGAGGATGGCGGCGGAATCCACCGGCATCGGATTGGCCATGCCCTTCGGCTCGGAATTGAGCAGGTGGCGGGTATAGGGATGCTGCGGGTTCTCAAATAGCGCCGGCGTGGTGTTGTGTTCCTTCACCTCGCCGTTCTGCATCACATAGACATAGTCGGAGAACTGGCGCACCACGGTGAGGTCGTGGGTGATCAGGATCACCGCCATGCCGAGCGTCTTCTGCAGATCGCGGATGAGGTTGAGGATCTGCGCCTGCACGGTGACGTCGAGCGCTGTCGTCGGCTCGTCGGCGATCAGAACGTCCGGGTTGTTGGCAAGCGCCATGGCGATCATGATGCGTTGGCGCTGGCCGCCGGAAAGCTGGTGCGGATACTGGTTGAGGCGGGCTTCCGGATCGGGGATCTGCACCTGGCGCAAAAGCTCCAATGTCCGCTCCATCGCTTGGCTGCGGCTCATCTTCTGGTGAACGCGGATCGCTTCGATGATCTGGGCGCCGATCGTATAGACCGGGTTAAGCGAACTCATCGGCTCCTGAAAGATCATCGAGATGCGATTGCCGCGCAGCGCCCGGCGCTGGCGGTCGGAGAATTTCAGGACGTTCTTGCCGTCATACGCGATGCTCGACCGTTCAGAGACGGTGGCGCGCTTGGTGAGCAGGCCCATGACGGTGCGGGCGGTGACCGATTTCCCCGAGCCGGATTCGCCGACGACTGCGATGGTTTCGCCGCGATAGAGCTGGAAGGAGACGTTCTTCACCGCATCGACCGATCCGCCCTCGACCTTGAAGGTCACGGCGACGTGCCGGGCGTCGATGATCGGCGCACCGACGGACGCGGCATGGTCGTGCCGTTGTTCGGGGGCAAGTGTGCTGATGTCCACGAGTGCCATGGGTCGTCTCCTCAGTATGGGTCGACAGCGTCGCGCAGGCCATCGCCCAGCGCATTGAACGCAAAGACGGTGATCAGCACGAAGGCCACGGGGGAAAGGATCCAGGGGTAGGATCCGATGACGGAATAGGTGGCGGTATCCTGCAGCATCAGCCCCCAGGACATCAGCGGCGGCTTGACCGCGAAGCCTAAGAAACCGAGGAAGGATTCGAGCAGAACGACACTCGGGATCGCCAGGGTCACCGAGACGATCACGTGGCTCATCACATTGGGGAAAATGTGCTGGAAGATGATGCGCCGGTCGGTGGCGCCGATCGCCATGGCTGCACGGACATAGTCGATCCGGGCGAGCGCCAGTGTCTTGCCGCGCACCTCGCGCGACATCTGCGCCCAGCCGAGCGCCGACATGACGAAGATGACGAATGCCAGGAAGACGTTGGTCGGTGCCGTCACCGGGATCAGCGAGGTCAGCGCCAGATAGAGCGGCAATTGCGGGAAGGCGAGAACCAGTTCGACGAAGCGCTGCATCCACGTATCGAAGCGGCCGCCGAAATAACCGGACACCATGCCGACCGTGGTGCCGACGACCGTCACGATGAACACGACCGTCAATGCGATCATCAGCGAGACACGGGAGCCGTAGAAGATGCGTGACAGCACGTCGCGCCCGAACTTGTCGGTGCCGAGGAAATTGACCGGCGTGCCGTCGGTGGCGCCGAAGAAATGCCGGTCGGTCGGGATCAGGCCGAGGAGCCGGTAGCCAAAACCCTTGACGAAGAAGCCGAGATTTTTCGGGTTGGCGTAGTCCGGTCCGACGATCGGCTGGAAGGTGATCGGGTCGAGTTCGGTGCCTTCGCCGACCTGATAGGTGCGTGGCCAGACGAGACTGCCCTCCTGATCGGTGATGCTGATTGCCTGCGGCGGTGCAAAGGCGACGCCGGTGAGCTTCGGATCGACGGGAGAAAAGAACTCGGCAAAGATCGTCATCAGCATCAGCAGGCAGACGAGGATGAGGCCTGCCATGCCGGTCCAGGAGCGCTTCAGGCGGCGCCAGACGAGCGCAAGGTAAGTCTCGCCGCCGTGATGAGGTGCCGGAACCGGCACGGTGACAGTTGTTTGAACATCGGCTTTCATGCGTGTGCTCCTCCGCCCAGACGGACACGTGGATCGAGCAGCGCCAAAAGCATGTCGGCGATGATGTTGCCGACGATCAGCGTTGCGGACAGGACCAGCATGAAGGTCGCGGTGACATAGACATCGCCAACCCACATCGAGCCGACAATGGCCGGGCCGACGGTTGGGAGCGCGAAGATGATCGCCGTTTCGATCTCGCCGGTCAGCATGTAGGGCAGGACGACGCCCTGATACATGACTAGCGGATGCAGCGCGTTCGGCACCGCATGGCGCATGATGACGGCCCGCTCGGAGAGACCCTTGGCGCGCGCGGTCTCGACATACTGGGCGTTCAGCGTATCGAGCAGATTGCCGCGCATGACCCGCATATTGTAGGCGAGGCCGCCGAAGGTGGCGATGGCGATGACCGGCCAGACATGTTTCAAAAGATCGACGAACTTGTCCCACGACCAGGGCGCGCCGCCATATTTGGCGGAGTGGAAGCTGTTGATCTCGGTGACGTTGAAATGGAACACCAGGATGTAGACGATGATCAGCGCCATCAGGAAGCGCGGCACGGTCATGCCGAGGAACGAGATACCGGATAGCAGGCTATCGACCCAGGTATATTGCCGGGTAGCGGCGAGAATGCCGAAGGTGATGCCGATCACCGATGCGAGAATATGGCAGACCAGCGCCAAAGCCAGCGTGCGCGGCAGCCGCTCGCCGACGACTTCGGAAACGGGCTTGTTGTAGAACAGGCTATGGCCGAAATCACCTCGGGTGACGATGCCGGTGATCCAGTTGACGTACTGGACGGCCATCGGCTTATCCAGCCCGTTGGCGACCCTGTAGGCCTGCGCCTGGGCGTCGGCTTCCTCGAAGGATGCGCCGCCCTGGTTGATCATCTGCGACCGGATGTAGTCGCTGTAGTCGCCCGGCGGTGCCTGGATGATCGCGAAGGTCACGACGCTGAGCACGAAAAGGACCGGTATGGCTGACGCGACGCGCACAAGCAGAAATCGGAACATGGCTGTTAGGTTCTCTTGTGTGTTTTGGGGTTCTCCCAGGCCGGGCTGCTGGCACGGCCTGGGAAACGAGGTTTCGGATCAGTTGATCGGGCCGTTTTCACCCGGCTTGCCCGGCAGTTGCTGCGGGAAGAGTTCGTAATCTCCCTGCTTGTCAGCCGCCACGTACATGCGTTCGCGGATCACTGTATCTTCCGCCCAGTTGAACATGAAGATCGGTGCGCCGACCGGAACGTTCGAGAAGCGCTTGTTGATGATCAGCGCGCCCGGATATTCGGTGAGGCCAACCGTATCGACATTCTCCGTTGCGACCTTCTGGTACTGCTTCATCAGTTCGGTGCGTTCGTCATTATCGTCCGAGGCGATGAACTTGCTGACGATATCAACGAGTTCCTTCTCATAGGGGAGAAGGTCGAGCGTGCCGTCCGTGCCGGCGCGATGATGCCAGCTTGTGCGGGGGCCCATCGGAGCGAGCTGGGTGGTGCTCTGCACCACGGATGTCAGTTCCGGATCGTTGCGGCGGATCGTCCAGTCGAACTGACCGGCATAGTGCGTGTTGTCCTTCTTGATGCCATCGAGCGCGTTAAGCGTCACCTTCAAACCGAGATTCTCCATCTGGCCGATCACGCCTTCCGCAAGGTTGCGGTCGGTGCCGTAGTCGCCATTGCTCAAGAGCACGATCTGAACGTCCTGACCGCCCGCCGTCCCGGCTGGGAAGTTCACGAAACCGTTGCCGTCCGTATCCTTCAGGCCGGCCTTTTCGAGAAGCGCCTTTGCGCCTTCGAGATCGAAGGGATAGTAGACCGTCGATTGGCGGTCGTAGAAACTCGTGCCCGACGACAGGCCGCCGGGATAGATCGCCGTGAACGGGCCCTTGACGAGCGATTCGCCGATCTTCTTGCGGTCGAGCGCCATGGTGACCGCTTTGCGGAAGTCCACGTTGCGATTGAGATCGCGCACGGCTTTGCCGCGGGCATCAGGGTCACCCCAGCCGTTTGCCGAGAGATTCATGCGCAGATTGTAGCCGATCAGGCGGGCGCCGAAGGCAAGGCGTGCCGGGGCTGTTTCGGACGCAGCGCGCTTGAGCGATTCAACGAAGTTTTCCGGTTGTTCGAGATTGGAGAAGTCGCCGGAACCGGCAATCGCCTGCACGTCGCGGTCGGCCCAGGTCGACAGCTTGTAGTGCAGTTCGTTGAGATAGGGCAGCTGGTTGCCGGCTTCGTCCACCTTCCAGTAGTAGGGATTGCGGCGCATCACGACGATGTCGTCCGGCCGGTACTCGACCGGAACCCAGGCGCCCATAATCGGTATGTTCATGAATTCCGGCGGGAAACCGTTCTTGTACTGGTCGTAGGTGAAGCCCTTGGCGTATTTCGGATGCTTGGTCTTGAGAATATGCGCAGGACCCGGGCAGAACGTGCCGTAGGCCATGGAATAGAGATACTGGCGCGGGAAGGCTTCCTTGAAGGTCCATTCGACGGTGTTGGCATCGATGGCCTTCAGTGTCGTGCCTTCGCCGAAGGTTTCGGGCGTTGCGCCATTGAGCGGCGAGACATTCGGATCGACGACATTGTCGTCCCAATAGAACATCACGTCTTCGGAGGAGAAGGGAACGCCATCCGACCATTTGGCGCCTTCGATCAGATGCATGGTCAGCTTGTGGCCATCCTTGGACCATTCCCAGCTCTTGGCCAGGTTCGGAAGCGGTTCAACGTCTTTCGCTTCGACCTGATAGAGCGGTGCCGTGCGCGTCAGGCATTCGGACATCTCGATATCGATGCCGCCCCAGCCTTGCGTCTGCCCGGCGGAATAGTTCCAGCCTTCTGGGCGGCCGCCGATGACATGGCGCATCGTATCGCCGTAAACACCAACGCCATCCGGCATGTTGCCGGTCTTGAAGACCAGCGGTTCCTTTGGCAGGCGCTCGGCAACCGGCGGCAGTTTGCCGGTCTTGACGAATTTCTCGGTGACCCAATCGGGCTCGTGATACTCCGGCAGTGCCTTGTATTCGAGGATGGAATCGCGCGGCACATAGGTGATCTTGCCCTGCGCCGGGAACGCCGGCTGCTCGGGCACGACGGCCGGCTCGGACGCCATGGCTGTCATGGCAAATGCCGACACGCCCAATAGCAGCGCGCTGGTCATTTTCAGATGGCGAAAGCTGTTCATTGTCGTTGTTTCTCCCTGATGCTTCAGACCGGCCCGGTATGGGCGGCTCTCCTCCTAAAAGCACCCGGCATGACGGCTCCTGCCATCTGCCGGAAGAGAGCGGACGACGGATCGCCCACTCCCAGACCTGCCTCCTCCTCAGGAAAACGGGTCGCGCATATCTGCAAACCAGGCGTTTAGCTGGCTGCCTTCAGCTTCTTTTCTTCCTTTTCGGCGCGCAGCTCGTCGATCGTGCGAACCTCGCGGCGGGCAACGCCCTTCCAGTCGCGCGTCTTGACGGTCGCCTTGCTCAAACGCTCCTTGGCCGCAGGTACGGCATGGGCATATTGCGGCAGCCATTCGGCCTGGGCGACAACCATCTCGTCGACCATCTGCCAGACCTCCTCCGGCGTGCAGATGGCACCGACCAGCGGATCGTGCAGAACGGCCAGCTTCAGGAGATCGATGTCGCCGGAAACGGCGGCATGAACCGACATGCGCTGGACGTTGATCGAGGACGTGCAGGTGGCGGCGCAGGCTTCCGGAAGCGTGATGCCAGCGACCATGTTGATACCGAAGCGATCGACGAAGCCGGGCGATTCGATGATCGCATCCGACGGCAGGTTGGTGATGACGCCGTTGTTCTTGACGTTGAAATGGCCGCGGTAGACGCGCCCCGTTTCCAGCGCCTCGAGAATGTGGCTGGCGTGCTCGTTGGAGCGACGGGCGGGATCGATCGGTTTGCCGGCATCTTCGAGGAACTGCGGAAACTCCGTCTCGAACCAGTTGCGGGTCTCGGTCGAGTAACGCAGATAACCGCCGGTTTCGCCGTGGATCCAATCGGACATATCGATCCAGCGGGTAATTTCCTCCGGCCGCTTGCGGTACCAGGGCAGGTATTCCGACAGATGGCCGTTGCTCTCGGTGGAGTAGACGCCGAAACGCTTCAGGACATCGATGCGCAGCTTCTCCTGCTGCGAGAAAACCGGATGCGCCTCGAAGGCTGCGACCAGCTCGTCCTTGCCTATTCTGCGGCCCTTGACACGCACATCGGTAAACCAGGTCTGATGGTTGATGCCCGAGCAGATGTAATCGAGCTCGCCATCCTTGGCGCCGAGGATTTCAGCGATCTGCTCGGCACCGTGCTGGACGCCGTGGCAAAGGCCGATCGTGTCGACCTTGCCGTATTCGATCGCAGCCCAGGTGTTCATCGCCATCGGGTTTGCATAGTTGAGGAATTTCGCGCCAGGCTCGGCCAGTTCGCGAATGTCCTTGCAGAAATCGAGGATGACCGGGATGTTGCGCTGGCCGTAAAGAATGCCGCCGGCGCAGATCGTATCGCCGACGCACTGATCGACGCCATATTTCAAGGGGATGCGGATGTCGTCTGCATAGGCGGCAAGACCGCCGACGCGCACGCAGCTGATGATGTAGCGTGCGCCTGCGATCGCCTCGCGGCGGTCGGTCGAGGCCGTGACCTTGGCCGGCAGGTTGTTGGATTGGACGATCTTGTCGAGGATCGACTTGATCATACCGAGATTGTGCTCGCTTATGTCGGTGAGCGCGAACTCGACGTCCCGGAATTCCGGCACGCAAAGAATATCGGTGAAGAGTTTCTTGGTGAAGCCGACGCTGCCGGCGCCGATTATGGCTATCTTGAAGCTACTCATGCTGTCCTCGTCTCTGGTCGTTTGGCCGGGAAAAACGGACAGGGTAAAATCAATGCGCGGAAAACAAGGCATTTCTCATGCCGCTCGCCTCCCTGCTCTCCCTGCCGACGCCGCTCCAACCCGGTCATCTTGCTTTGTTGACGGGTATTATGCGTATAATGTCGGGTACCGCCAGAGAGGTATTGTGCTTTCATGGGTAATTCTATGCTGAAACGACTGATCGAGAATGGACCGGTGATGCGGACGGTTTCCCTGCCGCGTGGACGCCACAGCCTGCACACCATGCCAACCAGCACGGGCTACGAGATCCGCACCGATTCGACCTATGACTGGGACGGCCGCAAGCGCGGCCAGACGCCGTTCACCGTGCTTCAGCACACGATCGGCGGCGCCGGCAACCTGCGCTACGAGAACCGCACCTACCGGGTACGCGAGGGTGAGACGTTGCTCGTGCTGGTGCCGCACAATCATCGTTACTGGCTGGAGCAGAATGGCCGATGGGAGTTCTTCTGGATTTCCATGAACGGCGAGGAGGCGCTGCGCGTCCACAAGGCCATTGTGGCGACGACCGGTCCGATCCTCAACCTGAAGCCGGAAACGATCGAGCGTCTTGCCGATTGCAGCCTGCGGCTGATTTCAGGCGGTGCCGATGCGCCGGGCAGCGCCTCTGCCATCGCATATGAGTCGGCGATGGTGCTTTATGACGATGTCTTCGGCTCACATCCGGTCTTCAGCCAGGAATACCGGACGATGCAGCATGTCATCGACCACATCATGGCGAATTTGCAGCATCCATTGCCGGTCGAGAAACTCGCGGATGTCTCCGGTCTCAGCCGGGCGCATTTTTCGCGGGTCTTTGCGGCCAGCGAAGGCATGCCACCGGCAGAATTCGTGCTGCGCAAGCGGCTGCAACGCGCAACCAAGCTCCTGACCAAGGCAGCACATCTGTCGGTGAAGGAAGTGGCTGTGATGTCCGGTTTCGAGGATCCGAACTATTTCGCCAAGGTGTTCCGCCGTTATTTCGGCGCCAGCCCGACGGAGTTCCGCACCACGGGCATGTATTCCAGCATTGCCACCAATGGCCGGGGTTCGGCAGCGGCTTCAACGCTTGAGTGAGTTCTGCCCCGATCAGTAGAAGAGATGCCAGGGCGTCATGAATGCGCGGCTCAGTTCCTGCTCGCGTTCCCGGTCAAGGTCCACCGGTTCTTCGCGGCCTTGCCTGACCGGCATCTCAACGCGGATGGGCTTTTCCTTCTTCGCGGGAGGCGTCAGGTAACCGAGGGTCATTCCACCGTGATAAAACATTCAGTTCTCCGCTGTTTGCGTGGACCCGTTAATGGCCTTGAACACAATCCTGACACAATTGGCCGCCCTGTCAATAGTCTATGATTTTGATGTCCTATTTCACAGTGCTGCTGTCTGGCAGTGCCCAAGCTTGCCAAAAACCATCTCCGTTTAGAAAATAATATAATCTATAAATTTTATGATGATTGAAAAATCGATCCGGCATTGCCGATAGCTAAGGGCGTTCTTTGCTTGAGACCGGGGCAACTTTAATGCGTAAATCAGGCACCATGAACGAGACGGCAAGAGAGTGGACCTGAGATGAACGTCGCCTTGAGAAATTCGCTCGACCGTACCGCCCCGCAGCATGTCGCGGATGAGGATGCCTTGAAATCGGCCATGCGGCGGATGTCGGGCGGTGTCTCCGTCATCACCGCCGGGGTCGGCGACGAGCGTACCGGAGCGACAGTGACCTCGGCCACGGCCTTGTCCGTCGATCCGCCGACAATGATCGTCAACATCAACCGCAGCTCCTCCAGCTGGCCGATCATCAGCCGCTACGGGCATTTCTGCGTCAATATCCTCAGCGCCGACCAGCAGGATGTGGCCGACCGGTTTGCCGGCAAGGGCGGACTGAAGGGGATCGACCGCTATGACGGTGCGGAATGGTTCACGCTCGCAAGTGGCGCGTCTGTTCTGCGCGGAGCGCTCGCCGGTATCGACTGTGAAGTGGATGAAGTGATCGAGCGGCATAGCCATGCGATCATCCTCGGCCGGGTCGTCTCCATCGTCGCTGGCGACGGGCACTCACTCGTCTATAGCAATGGCCGCTACGGCCGTTTTTCGCTCTAGGGTTTGAAGCGCAACGGGCTGAATTTCTCAGGATCAAGCGCCTGGGCCCTGAATCCCTCCGGCTGCGGCCGGCCGGTGAGCAGGCTTGCCGCCAAGGCTCCGAGCGCCGGAGAGGTCAAGATACCGTAGCCGCCCTGGCCCGCCAGCCAGAAGAAATCCGGATGATCTGGCGCAAAGCCGATCACCGGCAGCCGGTCGGAGGAAAAGCTGCGCATGCCGGCCCAGCTTTTGGCGACGCGACGGAGCGGAATGATGGTTGCCTCCTCGACATAGTGCGCCGCCCAGGCCACATCGAGCTCCTCCGGCTGGACATCGCCGGGCTCGCAAGGCGTGGCATCAGCCGGGCTGGCCAAAAGCCGGCCGGCATCAGGCTTCATGTAGAAAACCTCGTCGATCTCGTTGATCTCCGGCATATCGGAGATATCGATCCCTTCAGGAAGATCGACTGTGATGGCCGTGCGGCGATTCGGAACGATGCCGAGCGGCTTGACGCCGAAAATTTCCGCTGTTGGATCCGCCCAGCCGCCGGCGGCATTGACGACGGTTTTGGCACGCACAGGGCCCATCGATGTCTCGATGGCCCAGGCTTGACCGTCGTAGCTTGCGGAGAGAACCGCGTGACGCTCGCGGATGTCTGCGCCATTGCGCCGTGCTCCCTTTGCATACCCCTGCAAAAGACTTTCGACCTCGATATCCCAGAAGTTGGGATCGTAGAACGCGGCGGCGGCATAGCCCGGTTTCAGGATCGGCAGCCGCGCCAGCGCCTCCTCCTCGTCGAGCCGTTCGAGCTCCGGTGTGAAGGCAAGTTCGGTGCGGAACACCTCTTCCAGCCGGGAGACCTTGTCCGCAGTGGCGATCATCACCCCGCCCCGCCTCTTCAGAAGCGGAATATCCGAAAATCCGTCCGGCGGACCGTCGAAGAAATCCTTGGCGATCGCAGCCAGTCGGCAGACTTCTGGCGCGTTGTAGCGCAGCACGAATTCGGCGGCGGAGCGGCCGGTGCTGTGATAGCCGAGCGCCGTTTCCCGTTCGAGCACCACACAGGAGCGATGGGGCCCAAGGAAATAGGCGAGCGACAGACCGGCAATGCCGCCGCCGATGATCGCCACGTCGAATGTCTGCATGTCGGCCCAGCCCTTTACGGTATCCGCGCGATCTTCCGTCGCGCTGCTGGACCCTAGAGGCGGTCTTCCCAATGTTCAAATTTATAGTGACGAAGGTGACTATCAGGCAGATTGATGCCCTGTGCTGTGATCCAGCGGCTCCGTTTCTGCGACATGGCGCAGGAAGGCCGCTTCGGCGGGATTGAGGATCGCGTTGGGATTGCTGATGCGGAAAACATCCGTGGTCGGCAGGAGGTCATAGGGCGGCAGTTGCCAGAGATCGCCTGCGGCAAGGCCCGGTGCCGCCAGATGATCCGGCACCATGCCGATGCCGATATTGGCGGCGATCAGACGCAGCACTTCCTCGACATTGCAGGAGACGGCCCGCACCTGCTGGCCGAAGGAACCCATGGCGCGCACCGCGGTGATGGCATTCATGTGCTGGCCGCCGAGAACATCGGCGATGAAGGCAATATAGGGATCACCGCGCAGGTCGTTCAGCGCCGCACCAGTGATGCCGAACAGCCGGTGGCCGCGGCCGCAGTAGAGCCCATATTGCTCGCGGATATGGAAAGCCTTGGTCAGGGCATCGGGAATATTGCCGTCGCAGAGGCCGATGGTGGCAATGTTGCGTTCGACCGCGCTGATGACGCTGACGGTGGTTTCGATCGTGATGCTGATCGTCACCTTTGGATAGCGCTGAAAGAAGCTTTCGAGCTTGCGGTCCCAAGCCGGATTGTGCGCATGGCTGACCGAGTGGATGCTGACATGGCCCGTGACGTCGTCGCCGGCTGTCTCCAGCGCATTCGGCAGGCGCACCACCGCCGCGAAGATTTCGCGGCATTGCCGGTGCAGCTTTTCGCCGGCTTCCGTCAGATCGAAGCGGCCCGGGCGGCGGTCGATCAGTTTCTGGCCGACGGTCTGTTCCAGCCGCTTCAGTGCCATGCTGACGGCCGGCTGCTGCAACAAAAGCCGGTTGGCCGCCGCGGTGATGCTGCCCTCCTCGACGACGACCACAAAAGTTCGCAGCAGGTTCCAGTCGAGATTGTGGGCGAAGCGTTCGAGGCGATTGTCGGGCATGGGAAATCGCAATCAGAGGGAGACGAGGCCGGAGGGTAGCCGGTTCATGATCTCGTGGCCATCCTGCGTGATCAACAGCTGGTTCTCGATGATCATGCCGCCAACGCCATCGACATACCACGGGGTCTCGAACGCGAGCACCATTCCCGGCTCGATGATCACATCGGATTGCTGCGACAGGAACGGCCATTCCTCGCTGCCGAGGCTCGCCCCCAGCCCATGGCCGAAATGGCCGCGCGTATAGCCGGGGAAACCCGCTTTCCCCATCGCCCCGGTCGTCACCCGGTGCACCTCGCTCATGGCGGTGCCGGGCCCGAGAAGCGGCAGGCCTGCGTCATAGGCGGTTTGCAGGGCGGCGAACAGACGGGCCTGGAGCGCGGACGGGGTGCCGCAGACGAAGGTGCGGCCGGTGTCGGATGTATAGCCGGCAATCAAACAGCCGACGTCGACCTTGATCAGATCGCCACGCTCGACGACGCCGCCCTTGGTCCACGGGTTCTGGCCGACGGAGACATATTCCCAGAGGCCGGTGAGGTTCTGGACGTTGCGCCTTGCTGCTTCCGCCCGGACGCCCTTCTCCCAAGCGCTCGCAAGYTCGTCGCGGCTGACACCGGGATCGATGGTTTCGCGCAACGTGACAATTCCGGCTTCGGCCAGTTCGACGGCGGTGCGCAGGTGGCCGATCTCGGTGGCCGACTTGATCATCTTCAATCGCCGGACAAGGTCGGAGGCATCGATGAGTTCGGCTTGCGGCAAGGCCGCGGAAAGCAGCCGGAAATCGGTAACCGAGAGACCGTCGAATTCGACACCGATGCGGCCCGTGTCCAGCCCACGCTCTGCGAGAAGCCCTGCAGCAAGGCGGAAACCATTGGCGGCGTCAAATGTTTCGGGCCGATGAAAACCAGCGGAACGCCCTTGTCTTGCCCAGGCGGACTTTATCAGGTCTTCAGGCGAAAGTGCTGCAGCATCCATACCCCTTAAATCGCCGGTCTCGACCCAGATCGGATTGATACGGATATCGGTGATCGTGCTGGAGGCGCGGAAGGCGGCTTCGAACAGGTCGGTGACAACGGCTGCTTGCGGAAGTGCGGGAACGGCGGGGACGATGGCCGCCACGGCACCGGCGCGCCGCCACATGGTAGCGACCCCGGCGGGTGCACCCGTTGCGTAGGTGAAGCTTTCGGGCGAAAGCAGCAGCAGCGCATCGAGCCCGGCGAGTTCCATCCTCTGCGATGCGCGCGTTCTGTCGAGGTGAGCCATGCCGTTTCCCTGTCCTGTGGCTTCAGCGTCCTGCGGGCCGCCATTCCCGCAGCGCATGAGGCAGTGCCGCATTTTCGTTTGTATCGCCCTGCCCGGCTTGCCATAACGGGGACAAGAAGGAAAGTGACGGGAGGAAGACATGGCTGCAAGACAGGAATTCCAGTGGGACGATGCATTTCTGCTGGAGGATCAGCTTTCTGAAGACGAGCGAATGATCCGCGATACCGCCCGCGCCTATGCGCAGGACAGGCTGCAGCCACGGGTGATCGACGCCTACCGCAACGAGACGACCGATCCCTCGATCTTCCGCGAAATGGGCGAACTTGGCCTGCTCGGCGTCACGGTGCCGGATACCTATGGCGGCGTCGGTGCATCCTATGTGGCCTATGGCCTGGTTGCCCGCGAGGTCGAGCGCGTCGATAGCGGCTACCGTTCGATGATGAGCGTGCAGTCGTCGTTGGTGATTTACCCGATCCATGCTTACGGCTCCGAGGAGCAACGCCAGAAATACCTGCCGAAACTGATCAGCGGCGAATGGATCGGCTGCTTCGGCTTGACCGAGCCGGATGCCGGTTCCGATCCCGGCGGTATGAAGACGCGGGCGGTGAAGACCGATGGCGGCTACCGGCTGAGCGGCTCGAAGATGTGGATTTCCAACGCGCCGATCGCCGACGTCTTGGTCGTCTGGGCGAAATCCGAGGCGCATGGCAACGCCATTCGTGGCTTCGTGTTGGAAAAAGGCACCAAGGGCCTGTCGGCCCCGAAGATCGGCGGCAAGCTGTCGCTGCGCGCCTCGATCACCGGTGAAATCGTTCTCGACAATGTCGAAGTCGGCGAAGATGCATTGCTGCCGAACGTCGAAGGCCTGAAGGGTCCGTTCGGCTGCCTCAACCGCGCCCGCTATGGCATTTCCTGGGGCGTGCTCGGCTCGGCGGAATTCTGCTGGCATGCGGCCCGCCAATACGGGCTCGACCGCAAGCAGTTCGGTAAGCCGCTGGCGCAGACGCAGCTGTTCCAGAAGAAGCTTGCCGATATGCAGACGGAAATCACGCTCGGCCTGCAGGCGTCGCTGCGCGTCGGCCAGCTGATGGATGCCGGCCGCATGGCGCCGGAGATGATCTCCATCGTCAAGCGCAACAATTGCGGCAAGGCGCTGGATATTGCCCGCGCCGCCCGCGACATGCATGGCGGCAACGGCATTTCCGAGGATTACCAGGTGATGCGCCATATGGTGAACCTTGAAACGGTCAACACCTATGAGGGCACCCACGACGTGCACGCCCTCATCCTCGGCCGCGCCCAGACCGGGCTGCAGGCCTTCTTCTGAGCGCCGGCATGGAAACGCCGCTGAAGGGCCTGAAGGTTCTCGAACTCGCCCGCATCCTGGCGGGACCATGGATCGGCCAGACGCTGGCCGATCTGGGCGCCGACGTCATCAAGGTGGAAAGCCCGGCCGGAGACGACACCCGCACATGGGGGCCTCCCTTTATCGAGAGCGAGACCGGCGGCCATCTGGACGCCGCCTATTTCCACGCCTGCAACCGGGGAAAGCGTTCCGTCATTCTCGATTTCACCACGGAAGAAGGGCAGGAAGCGGTGCGCCGGCTGGCCGCCCAGTCGGACGTGCTCCTGGAAAACTTCAAGGTCGGCGGGCTGGCGAAATACGGGCTGGATTACGAAAGCCTGAAAAAGGTCAATCCGCGGCTGATCTATTGCTCGGTCACCGGTTTTGGCCAGGACGGCCCCTATGCCCATCGCGCCGGTTACGATTACATTATCCAGGGCATGAGCGGCATCATGGATCTGACCGGCGATCCGCAAGGCGAGCCGCAGAAGATCGGTGTCGCTTTTGCCGATATTTTCACCGGTCTTTACGGCGTCATCGCCATTCAGGCAGCACTTCGCATGCGCGAGCGGACCGGCGCCGGCCAACAGATCGACATGGCTTTGTTCGACAGCATGACGGGGGTTCTCGCCAACCAGGCACTGAATTTCCTCGTCTCCGGACAATCGCCGCGCCGTCTTGGCAATGCACACCCCAACATTGCGCCCTATCAGGTGTTTCCGGTCTCTGACGGCCACCTGATCGTCGCCGTCGGCAATGACCGCCAGTTCGTCAAGTTCTGCACCCTGCTCGGCCTCGACAATCTGGCGACGGACCCGCGCTACCTGACCAATGCGAGCCGGGTGAAAAACCGCGACACGCTGACCCCGGAACTGACGGCGCGGACGGTGAATTTTAATCGCGATACGTTGCTTGCCATGCTGGAAGCCGCCGGTGTGCCGGGCGGGCCGATCAATACGGTCGCCGATGTGTTCTCGGATCCGCAGATCATTCACCGCGGCATGCGGGTCGATACACCGCATACGGGCTCGGCTTCAGGCACGGCGCCGGGCGTGCGCACGCCCATCCAGTTTTCGGATGCCGAACTGGCGCTCGAGCGCGGCGCTCCAAGGCTTGGGGAGCATACGCAGGAGGTGTTGGCAGGGATCGGGATGAGACCGGGCGCATTGAAATGAGCATCAATCGATGATAGATTTGATGCGCATGTTGGAGTGAACACGATGCGCACCACGATAGTTCTCGATGATGAATTGCTCGCCCGGGCGCAGGAGTTGACCGGTATTGAGGAAAAGGGCGCTCTTATTCGCGAGGCCCTGAAATCCTTGATAGAGCGTGAAGCAGCGCGGCGACTAGCTTTGCTCGGCGGTAGCGAGCCCGATCTCGAATATATCCCACGTCGTCGATCCTCAAAGTAGACAGTCATGGTTCTCATCGACACATCGATTTGGATTGACCACCTACGATTGAACGAACCTGAAGTGACAGATCTGCTTTTGCAGCGCAGATTGCTGATGCATCCATATATCATCGGCGAAATCGCGCTTGGGACGCTTCGAAATCGATCCGCGATTTTAGGAATGCTGGCGGAACTTCCGACCAGTCGCCTTGCCTCGCCGTCAGAGGTTCTTCGACTTGTCGACCAAAATAAACTCTTTGGTTTGGGAATCGGCTATGTTGATGCCCATATCTTGGCCTCATTGCGTCTCACGGCCAGGAGTCAGCTTTGGACGCGTGACAAACGGCTGCATGCCGCTGCGATGAAGCTGGGTCTTGCCCGGCCTTCGGCGATGCACTGACGGACAATCCACTCCTTCAAATATTCCCCATGCAGAGATATTTCATCTCCAGATAGTCCTCGGCGCCGTGGCGCGAGCCTTCGCGGCCGATACCGGATTGTTTGAGGCCGCCGAAGGGGGCGGCTTCGGAGGACATGCGGCCGGTATTGATGCCGATCATGCCGTATTCCAGCGCTTCGGCGACCCGCCATACCTTCTTCAGTTCGGTCGCATAGAAATAGGCGGCCAGGCCATAGATCGTGTCGTTGGCCTGCAGGATGACGTCTTCCATCGTCTCGAAGCGGATGATCGGTGCGACGGGACCAAATGTTTCGTCGCAGGCGACCAGCATGCCTTTGCCGACATTGGACAGCACGGTCGGCTCGAAGAAGGCCCCGGATACGCGCTTGCCGCCACAGAGAAGCTTTGCACCCTTCCCGATCGCGTCGTTCACATGCGTCTCGACCTTTTCGATCGCCCGGTTGTCGATCAGCGGACCGATGGTGACGCCGGGAGAAAAGCCGTCGCCCACCGTCAGCTTCGCCACTTCGGCGGCAAGTTTGCTGGCAAATTCGTCGTGAACGCGGCTCTGCACGTAGATGCGGTTGGCCGAGGTGCAGGTCTGGCCGGCATTGCGGAACTTTGCCTGGATGGCACCATCGACGGCCGCGTCGATATCAGCGTCGTCGAAGACGATGAAGGGGGCGCTGCCGCCGAGTTCGAGGCTGACTTTCTTGATCTGGTCGGAACATTGGCGCATCAGGATGCGGCCCACTTCAGTGGAGCCGGTAAAGCTGATTTTGCGCACCCTGGAATTGGTGCAGAGTTCACGGCCGATTGCATCGCCTTGCGAGGCGAGGATGAGGTTGAAGACGCCTTTGGGAAAGCCGGCGCGGATGGCCAGCGCGTGCATCGCCAAAGCCACCAGCGGGGTCTGTTCGGCGGGTTTGAGGACAATGGTACAGCCGACTGCCAGCGCCGGCGAAATTTTTCGCGCCACCATCGATGCCGGGAAGTTCCAGGGCGTGATCGTGCCGACCACACCGACCGGCTGCTTGATCACCATCATCCGGCGATCCGTCGAGGGCGCGGGGATCGTCTCGCCGTACACGCGCTTGGCCTCTTCCGCGTACCATTCGATATAGGCGGCCGCGTGCTGGACCTCGGAGCGGGCTTCGCTGAGCGGCTTGCCCATTTCCGCGGTCAGGATTGCGGCGAGATCATCGATATGGGCGATGACGAGATCATGCCAGCGGCGCAGGATCGTGCTGCGATCGCCGGCCGGGCGCTCGGCCCATGGAAATTGCGCCGCATAGGCATCATCGATGGCAGTGCGCGTTTCTGCGACGCCCATATCCGGCAGGGTGGCGAGCAGGGCACCGTTCGATGGGTTATGGACGTCGAAGGTTTTCGTCGAAGGTGCCGCCGGCGCATTCACCAGCCCGAGCAGATGCGGATCCCTGAGATGGGCGATCAATGTCTCGGTAAAGATCATCGGAGATCCTTTCTGGCGATCCGCGCAGACGGCGCAGGGCGGCATATTTCGTCGCGGGGACAATGCCGATAGCCGATAAAAGCAGCCGGGTCCATCGGGCAGCGTGGCGCTGCTGCCCGATGGAACATGTCAGGCCAACGCCTGAAATCAGGCGCGGGCTTCCAGGATCGAGGCTTCCAGAATGTCCATCGCTTCGGCGAAGACTTCATCCTGGATGGTGATCGGTGCGAGGAAGCGGATGACGTTGCCGTGCACGCCGCAGGTGAGCAGGATCAGGCCCTTCTCCAATGCGATCAGGCGGACGCGGTTGGCGAAGTCGGCACTCGGCAGGTTGGTCTTCACGTCGTTGAACTCGACGGCGTTCATGAAGCCCTGGCCGCGGATATCGACGATTTCCGGCGCCTGCTCAGCGATCGCCGCGAGGCGCTGCTTGAGGCGGCCGCCCAGCTGTTCGGCGCGTTCGCACAGCTTCTCATCCTCGATGATGTCGAGAACGGCGTGGGCAGCGGCAACGCCCATCGGGTTGCCGGCATAGGTGCCGCCGAGGCCGCCGGGGCCCGGAGCGTCCATGACCTCGGCGCGACCGGTCACGGCTGCGATCGGGAAACCGCCGCCAAGCCCCTTGGCCATCGTCACGAGGTCTGCGGCGACGCCGTGATGTTCCATCGCAAAGAGCTTGCCGGTGCGGGCAAAGCCGGTCTGCACCTCGTCGGCGATGAGAAGAATGCCGTGCTGGTCGCAGATCTCGCGGATCGCCTTGATGAAGGAGGTCGGCACCGGATAGAAGCCGCCTTCGCCCTGCACAGGCTCGATGATGATGGCTGCAACGCGGTTCGGATCGACGTCAGCGGCAAAAAGACGCTTCAGGGCAGCCAGCGACTGTTCGGCGGAAACGCCCTGCAGTTCCACCGGGAAGGGCACGTGGAAAACGTCGGCCGGCATGGCGCCGAAACCGACCTTGTAGGGCACGACCTTACCGGTCAGTGCCATGCCCATGAACGTGCGGCCGTGAAAGCCGCCGCCGAAAGCGACGACCGCCTGGCGGCCGGTTGCGGCGCGGGCGATCTTCACTGCGTTCTCCACCGCTTCAGCACCCGTGGTAACGAAGATCGTCTTCTTGGCGAAGTCACCCGGCAATATGGCATTCAACCGCTCGGCGAGCTCGACATAGTTTTCGTAGGGCACGACCTGGTGGCAGGTATGGGTAAAGCGGTCGAGCTGCTTCTTGACGGCTTCGATGACGCGCGGATGGCGGTGACCGGTGTTGACGACGGCGATACCGGCGGCGAAATCGATATAACGATTGCCTTCCTTGTCCCAGATTTCGGAATTCTCGGCACGATCCGCATAGATCTGCGTGGTCATGCCCACACCGCGGGAAATGGCTGCGTTCTTGCGATCGGTCAAACTGGTCACGGGTGTCATCCTGATGTTGCGTGGAGCATTTTCGGTTGCAGATTTCTCGGAAATCCTATATTTTTTCTGTAGGTTTGCAAATCAAATTTTGTGATTTGATCAGCACTGCCGGGAATGGATTTCCGGCCGGTAGGGGTGTTAGCCGGGTTGATTTTTTGATGGCGGCACCGCCTGCCTTGTGCGCCGAGGCGGAAACAGCAAGCATGGATGGCTTGAAGATGTCACAGGACGGCTTATACCAAGTCTCGATGATAGAGACCTATAGGATGGCCCATGGCTGATCTCTGGCTAGGCGCGGTGCGCAGTGCGATGCCGCCGCATCGGGCAAGCGGCGCAACACCGCCAGAGACCAGCCATGGGCCACCTTCGGCAGGCTTCTCGGCTTTTCTGGCGGCGTCGAGATCCTTGACCGATGCATGGGCATCGCTCCGCGGACCTCTCCTAGCCAGAAAATCCGATCGAGCCTGTCCTATAGGTTTCTATCATCGAGACTTGGTATTATGAGTGATGCCATGAAAATACGCTACAAGGTTGCGGAAGCCGCACGGCTTGCCGGCGTCTCCGCATCGACCTTGCGTTTGTGGGAGACGCAAGGCCTCGTCGTGCCGGACCGCTCGGCCACCGGGCACCGGCAGTATAGCGAGGGCGACGTCGCTCAGCTGAAGCGGATCTCGTGGTTTCGCGCCGAGCGCGGGCTCAATCCGGCCGCGATCCGCGAAGCGCTGGAAATGGAAGCGGGCGAGCCCGACGACGCCGGCCAGCCCACCACCGGCGATGCAGCACCGCAATCACAGGTCGGGCGCAAACTCAGGAGCTTGCGCCACGCAGCCGGCAAGACGCTGGAGCAGGTGGCCGGCGATGTCGGTATCGCAGCTTCGGTCCTTTCGACGCTGGAGCGGACTTCGCAAGGCGTGTCGGTCGCCGTGCTGCACAATCTCGCCGAATATTTTGCAACGACGGTTTCGAGCCTTTCCGGCGAAGACGAGCCGGACGTTCGTGCCTTGGTGCGCTCGGGAGAATGGCGGACCTGGCCGCGCACGACGCCGGGTGTGACCGTTCAGCTGCTGGCGGAAGGCCGCAACCAGATGGACTGTCATCGTTTCGTGCTTGAGCCGGGCGCCTCCAGCGAGGGAGCCTACAAGCACGAGGGTGAGGAATTTGTCTATGTGCTCTCGGGCCGGGTCGAGTTCGTGCTGGATTCCGATCAGTTTCACGATCTGAACCCCGGCGATTCCCTGTATTTCAACAGCCGCCGCCATCACGCCTGGTCGAACCGCCATGATGGCGAGACCGTACTCCTGTGGATCAACACGCCGCCGACCTTCTAGCGCTGTCCTTCGCGAGCTGCCCTTTTGACGATCAAGCGTATTTATACTCGCTATTGTCCCTATCTATTTCGTTTATGTGGTTTTCGGGCCTAGAGTTTCCATCAAGCACCGGCAAACGGTGAGCCAAGAAGGGAACTGAACGCGTGAAAAAACATATGATCGCACTGGCTTTGGCCTGCGCCGCTGCCTTTTCCATGACGCCTGCCAACGCCGCCGAAAAGCTCAGGATCGGCAMCGAAGGCGCCTATCCTCCTTTCAACTTCATCGACCCGGCCGGCAAGATCGGCGGGTTCGATGTCGATATCGGTCTGGCACTGTGCGCCAAGATGCAGGTCGAATGCGAAGTTGTGGCGCAGGACTGGGATGGCATTATCCCGGGGCTGATCGCCAAGAAGTACGACATGATTATCGCCTCGATGTTTATCACCGAGGAACGCAAGAAGCAGGTTGCCTTCACCGATCCCTACTACCTCGCCGCCATGACCCATGTCGCGGCAAAGGGGGCGGGCCTTACCGAATTCACCAATGAGGCGCTAAAGGGCAAGGTCATCGGCGCGCAATCCGGCACGACGCAGGCGGAGTATATCGCAGCCGTCTATCCGGATGCCGAGATCAAACTCTACCCGACGCAGGACGAAGCCAATCTCGACATGGCCAATGGCCGCCTCGACATGGAGGTCGGCGACATGCTGCCGATGCTCGACTGGGTGACGAAGAACAATGACGGCAAATGCTGCGAGCTGATCGGCGAGCCGATTACCGACAAGAAGTTCGTCGGCGAAGGCGTCGGGATCGCCCTTCGCCAGGAGGACAACGATCTTCGCGAGAAGCTGAACAAGGCGCTGGCCGACATCCGCGCCGACGGCACCTACAAGACGATCAACGACAAGTACTTCACCATCGACGTCTACAAGATGAGATAGGATCCGAAGCCGGGTTTGCGGGAAACCATCGGCATGATCGCGTTCTGCCACCGAGGTGGCGAACGGGGTCATGCCGAGCGCGTGTCCTCGTCCGCCTTCTGCCGATGATAGGTCAGTGCGGCGCGCAGGCAGAGCGCCAGCGGTTCCCGGCATATATCACCTGTTGCCGGGATGAGGAGCGCGCGCCGGCCCTCAAAGGCAAAGTTATCGGCAAAATGAGTACGAAAGGTGTCGATCAGCGTGGTCTTGCAGTTGACGAACACCGCGCACTGGCCGGGAGCTGACCTGGACACGCCCAGCCGGATGGTCGTTCCGCTTTTGCTTGCTTCGGTCAGATAGGCGGGTTCGCCCCATTTGAGCGTTTCGGTCAGCGGGCCGACACCTTCGGTTTCCGCCGCAACGGCAAATATGAGATCACGGATCTGCAGCAGCCGTAGCTTAATCGGCTCGGGGTATCGTCCAAGCGCCTCGACGACAACTGCGGGAACAGGATGGCTCGTCATTGTGCGCTCCTGACAGGCAACTGCCCCAGTTCCTGCCGCGGCCTATTTCGTCACGTCGATGGCGACGCGCCGCTAACCTGCCCCGCAACGATCTCTTCCGCCAGTTGCGGCAGGCGCGACAGCGGCTCGCCCGTCGTCATCGCCGGCGAGCTGCCGGCGGTCGAGGCTTTCCGCCAGAGCCCCTGCCGCGCTCGGCATGCGGCCGGCTTTCCAGCTATACGATGAAAAAGTCCGCCGCAGTCAAAGACAAGCCGCCGTCAAGTTTGGCGAACAGCACTTTGGTCCCAGCGCCGCTGCCGTCCGGATCATAGTAAAGATTACCGGTATCGGTTTCATAGATGATCCGGTCGTCCGCTTGCGTTGCGCTGCCGTTGAGGTTCTTGGCGAACTGCGCAGCCGTTAACACTCCAGTGCCCACAAGCTTGGTGAAAACCGCATTCTCCAGCCTGATCGTGTCGTCCACAACGACAAAATCGTCGATGGTGTCCACATTGGTGGTGCCGTTCAGTGTAGAATTGAACAGGAATGTGTCTTTCCCGGCACCGCCGACAAGCAGGTCATTTCCGAGACCGCCGGCAAGCTGATCGTTGCCAGCGTCTCCTCGAAGTTCGTTATGGACCGAGCTGCCGGCCAGTTTGTCGGCCAACGCGGTTCCACGCACGGCTTCGATGCTTATAAGCGTGTCGGCCTTGCCGAAGCCGTCGATGGCCGTCCCCTTGCCGAGATCCACGGTTACGCCAGCGCCGCCGCCGAGGAAGTTGGCGTCCCTGTGATATCGCACGACGTCAAATCCACCGCCGCCATCAATCGTATCTTTTCCGCCAAGACCCATAAACTCTTCGGCACGCGTGCTGCCTTTGAATACGTCTGCAAACTGGGTGCCGCGAAAGCTTTCGAAGTTCTTGAAAGTCTCGCTGTTACCATAGGGGTCAATCACGGTTCCGGCCGTTGCGTCGAGCGAAATCCCGCGATAGGCATCGGCGTTGAAATAAGCGTCTCTGAAACTAAGCTGGTCAGAGATGCCGGTTCCGCCATCGTAGGTGTCCTTCCCCTCGCCCCCCTCGACGAAATCGTCGCCGCCGCCTGCGTTGATCACATCGTTACCGCCGTAGGCGAAAATATCGTCGCTGCCACTGGAGCCGGTAATCGTGTCGGCGCGGTTCAGCAGCCAGCTGTCCAGATTCTGACTGAAGGGATAGGCGTCCACAAAAGTCTGCATCGAAATGTTCAATGTCAGCTTCTGCAGCACTGCTTTTCCATCGGCGCTGAGAATTTCCAAGGATGTCAATGTTCCGGCATCCGTAAGGTCGCCGTTAGCGTCGGCGATAAAGCCGGTGCCCTTGGCCCGAAGTATCAGTCCGTTTTCGAGCCGCAACGTCGCCTGGGTCGATGTTGGAATTCCTATGTTCGTTGTTGCCCCGGTCCCAACCAGCTCCCCGAATCCAGGATTATAGTCGAGCCCAAGCGGATAAGTTGAATTGACATAGTAATAATTAAGTGTCGCCATATCTAATCTCCATGAAATGGTGACAAGTTAGCTATTTCATGGTTTTTGTAAATAGGCTTGGAGTTACACGCAAGGATCAGGACTCTGGTCAGCAGGCTATCCAGCATCCAGCGATCGTAAAACCACCTACAACAATGCACGCCTGCCCAATTGACCTGCCATGTTTGCCACGCAGGGCAGCTCTGACTCTATCGCCCTGGCGGAATAACTGGCGATCTGCTATCTGACGCTCGCAACAACCCTATGGAGCCTATCATGTTTTCGCAGCGCAAGCTGTCGAGCCCGTCTGATCGCGGTTTTGTCCAGAAGATCTGGAACGCGATCCTTCTCGTTCAGACCCGTGAAACGACCTCGCTTATGACAGGCCGCAACCGCTAGGCAGCGACCGGGCCGATCAATGCGGCCGGGCCAGCTATTGCGGCGGGAATGTCACCGAGGCTTTCAGCCCCTTGCCCTCCGGCCCTTCGCCCAGCTCAAGATGTCCGCCGAACAGTCCGGCGATTTCTTCGACGATCGGAAGTCCCAACCCCATCCCCGGTGCTTGCCCGCGTCCGCCGCGCGCAAAACGCTGGCGCACGACCTGCCGGTTCTCCGGCGGGATGCCCGGGCCGTTGTCTTCGACGTCGAGCCGGACTCCGTCCGCTTCGGTTTCGACCCGGACCGTAACCTCCGCCCCCTTGCCGGCATAGGCGATGGCGTTTTCGATCAGATTGCGCAGAAGCTCGCCGATCAGCAGCGGTTCCGCCCGGATCAGCGCCTTGCCATCCCCCTCGAAACCGAGATCGATGCCCGCCTCACCGGCACCGGGCACGCGGTCGCCGGTAATCTGCTGCGCCAGCGCTGTCAGGTCGATGATCTCGAGCGGTTGCGGTTCTGTTGAGCCGGCGGCATCGATCTTGGCCATCAGCAGCAGCTGCGCCAGGATGCGTTCGGCGTGGGCGACCGCTTCGTCGCCCTTGCGGGCGGCGGCCTGCGCCTCCTCCAGCGTCGTCGCGCGGGCCGACAGTGCAAGCTGGGTGCGGATGATCGCCAGCGGCGTGCGCAGCTGGTGACTGGCATTGCCGGAAAAGTGGCGCAGCGCGTCGAGCGCCGATTGCAGCCGCACCATGAAGGAATTGACCGTCTCGACCAGCCCTTCGACTTCGCTCGGTACCGATTGATCGATCGGATGCAGATCGTCGGGGCTGCGTTCGGCAATGGCATCGCCTAGGCGATAGAGCGGCCGCAGCGAAAAGGTCACCGCGATCCAGACGATGGCCGCGGCACCCAGGATCATCATCATCAGCCGCAACGCCGAGCGCAACAGGATGGCCTGCGTCAACTGCCGCCGGGCTATCGTCGTTTCCGCAACGGTCACGACGAAGGGAACGGAATTGATGCCGGTCGAGGCAGATCGTTCAAGGGCAGCGACCCGGATCGGCTCGCCACGAAACTGCGCATCGGTATAGACAGCCGACTGGCCGTTGAGATCGGCGACCGAGGGCAGGTTCTGGTAGCCGGTGATGAACTGGCCAGGTGGCCCATCGACCCGGTAAAAGACCCGGTCCTGTGCGGCCGAGGTCAGCATCTCGAGCGCCACATAGGGGATATCAACCTCAAGCGAACCATCTTCGGCGACCACGACCCTTTCGGCGATTGCCAGCGCCGAGCCGGCAAGAACCCGGTCGGAGACGATGTTTGCCGTCTTCACTGCCTCGCGATAGGTGTCGATCAGGGCAAGGGCACCGATGACGACGGTCGAGATCAACAGCCAGGCCAAAAGCCCGCGGCGCAGGGAATAGGCACGCCGTGCCATCAGGCGCCTGCCATCTTGTCGAGATAGTAACCGATGCCGCGCGCGGTGCGCACCGTCAGCCCGTGCGGCGCCAGACGCTTGCGCAACCGGCTGACATATTGCTCGATGGCATTGGCACTGAGATCATCGTCAAAGGCGGTGAGCGACTGAATGATCGCCTCCTTGGCGACCACCTTTCCAGCGCGCATGAACAGGATTTCCAGAAGCCCGAGTTCGCGGGCCGGGATATCCAGGGTGACGCCTCCGGCTGAAAATGTTCGCGAATTGAGATCGAACGATACGCCACCATAGCTGACAAGCGACGAGCGAAGTCCAGCCTGCCGGCGCAGGAGGACGCGCACACGGGCCTCGAATTCGCTGATATCGAACGGCTTGATCATGTAGTCGTCGGCACCGAGATCGAGCCCCTTGATCTTCTCCTCCTGCGTACCGCGCGCCGTCAGGATCAGCACCGCAGCCTTGTTCTGCCGCGCCCGCATCGAGCGCAAGACATCGAGGCCGTCCATTTCCGGCAGGTTGAGATCGAGGATGACGAGATCGAAGGTTTCCGTGGCGGTCACCGCGTTGGCCGAGGCGCCGTCATGAACGACATCGACCGCATAGCCGCTGCCGCGCAGAATGGTGCCGAGCCCTTCCGAAAGCGCCGTATTGTCCTCGACCAGTAGTATCCGCAAATCCGCTGTCTCCCTGATGCCACTCTATCGGGCGCGCTGACGCTTGTGAACGGGCGGAGGCTGCGGCAATATCGTTTTATGCGCGTCCTTCCCCTCCTCTGTCTTCTCTGTGGATTTTCAATACCGGCCGCCGCCCAGCCAACGCTGTTTCCAGCGCGTTCGGGCGATGCGGCAGCACCAACCGTCGTGGTCTATTCCTCGCTCGACGAACCCTTGGCGCGGCCGATGATCATCGGCTTCCAGACCGCCAATCCGGATGTGGCCGTGCGTTACGAGGACATGCTGACCGGCGAGATCTACGACCGGATCGTCAAGGAAACCGACGCCGGCGAAAAGACAGCGGATTTCGCCTTTTCCTCGGCGATGGACCTGCAGGTGAAGTTGAGCAATGACGGCTATGCCCAGCGCAGCGACCTGCCGATGAGCGGCCGCTGGCCGGCCTGGGCCAACTGGCGCAACACGGCCTATGCGCTCACCTTCGAGCCGGCTGTTTTCGTCTATCACAAGCCGAGCTTCACCAAGGAAAAGCCGCCATCGACGCGGGCCGAGTTCGTCGATTATCTGAAACGCCAGGGCAGCGCCGTATTCGGCAAGATCGGCACCTACGATATCGAGCGATCCGGCGTCGGCTTCCTGTTCATGGCCCGCGATCAGGAGCAGTTCGGCGATATCTGGTCGGTGATCCAGGCGATGGGCGCGGCCGGGGTCAAGCTCTATTCCACCAGCTCGGCCATCCTCGAGCGCGTCTCCGACGGCCGCTTCGTGCTCGGCTACAATATTCTCGGCTCCTACGCCGCCGATTGGGCCGCACGCCATCCGGATGTCGGCATCGTGCTGCCGCGCGACTATACCGTCGTCATGTCGCGCATCGGGCTGGTGCCGCAGGCCGCGGCAAGGCCGGACCTCGGCCGCCGTTACTTGGAATTCTTCATGTCGGAGGAAGGCCAGACGATCATGGCGCGCGAACTGCAGATCCCTGCCGTCAGCCCGGATGTGGCCGGGGTGAACACCGCCAACACGATGCGCGAAATGCTCGGTGGCCAGTTGAAGCCGGTTCCGGTCAGCCCCGGCCTGATGGTTTATCTCGATCAGGTCAAGCGAGCGCGGCTGATTGCCCGCTGGAACGAAGTTTTGCGGCTCCAGTAGACGACGACCCAAAATTAAGGGACATTAATGTGGCAAGGTCCCGCCCGATGTCAGGTAAATGTCAGCTTCATATGGTGCCTTGCAGTTCTTCATCGTCCGTGGAGGCGGGTGATCGAGGCGTATGGGAGGAGTATCACCAGACCCGGCGTACCGGCGAGCCTGAAAGGCTGCCGCAGTTGGCTCGACCCGTGAACCACCCCCGTCCGCAAAGATGAACAATATGCGCGCCACGCAACCGGTGCGCCTGACGGAGGACTATCCTTTGAAACAGTTTATTCTGGCATCCATTCTCGCCGGCGCACTCGCCTTGCCGGCTGTTGCCGCTGACTACACGATCATCGCGCCGGCCAATCCGGGCGGTGGCTGGGACCAGACGGCCCGCTCGATCCAGTCGGTGATGCAGCAGGAAGGCATTTCCGGCAACGTCCAGGTTCAGAACGTGCCTGGCGCCGGCGGCACGATCGGCCTTGCACAGTTCGCCAGCCAGTCGGCCGGCAATCCCAACGCGCTGATCGTCGGCGGCTACGTCATGGTTGGCGCCATCCTGACCAACAAGTCGCCGGTGACGCTCAACGACGTGACCCCGATCGCACGCCTCACCGGCGAATACGAAGCCATCGTCGTTCCGGCCGATTCGCCGCTGAAGACCATGGGCGACCTCGTCGAAGCGCTGAAGAAGGATCCGGGTTCGGTCTCCTGGGGCGGCGGTTCTGCGGGCGGCACCGACCATATCGCAGTCGGCCTGATTGCCAAGGCGGCCGGCGTCGATCCAACCAAGATCAACTACATTGCGTTCTCCGGTGGCGGTGAAGCGCTGGCCGCTATCCTCGGCAGCCAGGTAACGGCCGGCATTTCCGGTTACGGCGAATTCGAAAGCCAGGTGAAATCAGGCACGCTTCGTCTTCTCGCCGTATCGAGCGCCGAGCGTATCGCCGGCGTCGACGCACCGACCATCAAGGAAAGCGGCCTCGATGTCGTGGTTCAGAACTGGCGCATGGTTGCCGCTGCTCCCGGCCTGACCGACGAGCAGAAGACTGCGGTTTCGGCCGACATCGAGAAGCTGGTCAAGTCGGCCAGCTGGCAGGAAACCCTGAAGACCAAGGGCTGGCAGGATACCTATCTCGCCGGTGACGCCTTCAAGGAACAGCTTGCCAAGGACGTATCCGCAACCGAAACCGTCCTCAAGGACATTGGTCTGGTAAAATGAGCAAGGGCCACACCCCTTCGACGCAGACACGCCGCCCTGACAGGGCGGCGCTTGTCATTGCCGTCTTTCTGGCCGGTCTTGCCGGGCTGATCTTCTGGGACACGTCGCGGCTGGCAAATGCCACCGGCTATTCCGGCATCGGCCCTGCGACCATTCCTTTCGTCATTGCCGCAGTATTGCTGCTTTTGGCTGCCTGGACCGTCTTCGAAGCGCTTCGCGGCGATTTTCCGGCACGTGAGCGCCAGGAGTTCGGCCCGGTGATCTGGATCATCGGCGGTCTCGCCGCGCAGATGCTGACGTTGAAACCGCTGGGTTTCTCGATCGCCACCGGTCTGCTTTTTGCTGCGACCGCGGCCGGGTTCGGAAAGCGGAAGCTGTGGTTCACCATCCCGATCGGCATCGTCCTCTGTCTTGGCGTCTGGCTGGTCTTTGCCGGGCTGCTGCAACTCTCGTTGCCTGCTGGTCCGCTTGAACATCTGTTTTGGTAAGGCCCTGACATGAATACTTTCGAATTCCTGCTACAGGGGCTGCTTGTTGCCGCCCAGCCAATGAATCTCCTCTATGCGCTGATCGGCGTGACACTCGGCACGGCCGTCGGCGTCTTGCCGGGCATCGGCCCGGCGCTTACCGTCGCACTGCTGCTTCCCGTCACCTACCGTCTCGATCCCGGCGGTTCGCTGATCATGTTTGCCGGTATCTATTACGGCGGCATGTACGGCGGTTCGACCACGTCGATCCTTCTGAACACGCCCGGCGAAAGTTCATCGATCGTCACGGCGCTGGAGGGCAACAAGATGGCCCGGGCCGGACGCGGCGGGCCCGCGCTGGCAACCGCCGCCATCGGCTCGTTCGTCGCTGGCCTGATCGCAACCCTCGGTCTTGCCTTTATCGCGCCGTTCGTCGTCAAGCTGGCGCTGGTTTTCGGTCCGCGCGAATATTTTGCGCTGATGGTGCTTGCGTTCGTTACCGTGTCATCCGCCTTCGGCGATTCGACGCTGCGCGGTCTGACCTCGCTGTTCATCGGCTTTGCGCTTGCCATCATCGGCATCGACCAGTTGAGCGGCCAGGCGCGCATGAGCTTCGGCATTCCCGATCTGCTCGACGGCATCGAAGTGACGACGCTTGCCGTTGCCATGTTCGCCATCGGTGAATCGCTCTATATCGCCGCACAGGGCGATCAGGGGCCGGACAAGGTCGAGGCGGTCAAGGGATCCGTCTGGATGACCGGCCAGGACTGGGCACGCTCCTGGAAAGCATGGCTGCGCGGAACGGTCATCGGTTTCCCGATCGGCGCAATGCCGGCCGGCGGCGCCGAGATCGGCACGTTCCTGTCCTATGCGACTGAAAAGCGGCTGGCGAAGCATCCGGAAGAATTCGGCAAGGGTGCTATCGAAGGTGTTGCTGGTCCGGAAGCGGCCAACAACGCCTCTGCCGCCGGCACTCTCGTGCCATTGCTGACGCTCGGCCTGCCGACGACTGCAACGGCAGCGATCATGCTGGCCGGCTTCCAGCAATATGGCCTGCAGCCCGGTCCGCTGTTGTTTGCGACCAATCCGCAGCTCGTCTGGGGCCTGATTGCGTCCCTGCTGATCGCCAACTTCATGCTGCTCGTTCTCAACCTGCCGCTGGTGGGCCTATGGGTGAAGCTTCTGACGATCCCGAAGCCCTGGCTCTATGCCGGCATCCTGTTGTTTGCGACGCTCGGCACCATCGGCGCCAACCCGTCGGTGTTCGAACTCGGCATGCTGCTCGCCTTCGGTGTTCTCGGCTACGTCATGCGCATCTTCGGCTATCCGATCGCACCTGTCGTTGTTGGCCTCATTCTTGGACCCTTGGCCGAGCAGCAGCTTCGCCGCGCGCTGGCGATCAGCCAGGGCGATGTCACGGTGCTATTCACATCGCCGGTCGCAGCCGTCCTCCTGACGATTGCCGCTGCCGCCCTGATCGTTCCGCTGATCCTGCGGGCACGCGGCCGTGGTCAGGTGCTCTCACAACTGGCTGCCAGCGAAGATTGACGGTTCCTCCCAAGATCGTCACAGAAGAAGGCCCGGTTAGCTGATGTTAGCCGGGCCTTTTCTATTTGCATGGCTGGGATGAATTCCTGTGCGTTGTAAACAGGGGTTGAAAGCTTCATATTCCTGTCATCGAACAACACGATGAACAACTTAGGAAGTGAGTAAAGAGATGAGTGCCCGTAGATCTGCCCGAGGCTTTTTCGGTAATGCCATCGCCATCTTCGGCGCGGCCACGGCCGCTGCCGCAGCAGTAGAGGGCAACCGCCGTCCGCTGGACCGCGACCTCTATACGCTGGGCATCAACCCGGCGAACTTCAAGTCCGTCAAGCGCGGCTGAACGAAGTTGGGCGTGTCCTGAGCGACGCTGCCACGTGACCTTTCAGACCAACACATGAAAAAACCGCCAATCTTGCGATTGGCGGTTTTTTGTTTGGTCCGTACCGAAACGTTATCCGTTGGCCTGGATCTGTTCGGTGTGTGCGCGCCGGTTATGCCGGATCGACGACCAGAGTGAGATGCCGATCAGGGCAGCGCCGCCAAGACCGGTGATCACTTCCGGGATATGCACCAGCGTCTGGCAGTACATGATCACCGACAGGATCAGGATCGCATAGAAGGCGCCGTGTTCCAGGTAGCGGTATTCGGCAAGCGTGCCCCTCTCCACCAGCATGATGGTCATCGAACGCACATACATGGCGCCGATGCCAAGCCCGATGGCGATGACGAAGAGGTTCTGCGTCAAGGCGAAGGCGCCGATCACGCCGTCGAAGGAGAAGCTGGCATCCAGCACTTCCAGATAGATGAACGCACCAAGGCCGCCCTTTGCCGCAGCACTCATTGTCTGCTGCGATGCATCGAGCAGGCCGCCGACCACTTCGACCGCAAGGAAGGTCAGGAGACCGTAGATGGCGCAGTAGACAAAGGTCGTGGCTTCCTCGCCTTCGAGGAAAGAGGAAAACACCAGGATCAGCACAAGCACAAAGGCAATTTCGACACCCTTGATCGTCGCGAAGCGCGACATGCCGCTTTCCAGTGCCTTGATCCAGTGCACGTCCTTCTCATGGTCGAAGAAGAATTTCAGGCCGACCATCATCAGGAAGGTACCGCCGAACGCAGCGATCGGCAGATGTGCCTCGTTCATGATGCGGGCATATTCTTCCGGACGCGAGGCGGCCAGCACCAGCGCGTCGATCGGCCCGATATTGGCGGCGATGACGACGATCAGCAGCGGGAAGACGATGCGCATGCCGAACACGGCAATGATGATGCCCCAGGTGAGGAACCTTTGTTGCCAGACCGGTGTCATCTCCTTGAGCTTGTTGGCGTTGACGATGGCGTTGTCGAATGAAAGCGAAATTTCCAGCACGGCAAGAACCGTACAGACGAAGAAGACCGTGGCCATGCCGCCGATCGTTCCTGTGGTCGTCCAGCCGAGCCAGGCGCCGAGCGCAAGGCCTGCCGCCGTGACGATGAAGGCCCATTTGAAATAGCCGAGTGCCGAAGTCTGGGGAGCGGTGGTCATGGCCGCACCTCCGATCCGGTAAGGCTGGAGGACATGGCTGAACAGATGGAAAAATCCCGCATGCCACAATAGGCATGCGAAGAACGCATGAGGTGGAGTGTCATTGTGCTTATAGTCCGCCGGCTTATTTGCGGGTTGATACCGACATCACGAGAGCGCCGTAGATTCTCGCCAGAGGGGCCCGGTATCAGGTTTGCTCAGCAGGCGTGTTGAAAATGCCCTGCACTGCGGAGTCCATCCTTACTTAGCGATCCCGCGTCGAAGGTCAAGGGCGCAGGCGGCAAAGCGTCTCGCCTTTTACCGTAAGTTTGAAATGCGTTCTCTGCGTGCGGGTCTCGCGGTGCGTGATTTCGACCGGCGCGTCCGGTCCGGTGAGCTGGTTGATCTCGCGCAGGACGAGGGCATGGGCGATGCCGGACAACCTTGCGAAGGTGCGGCTGTCGGCGGCGATTCCTTGGTGAGCAGCGGCAACGATCCCGGCCGCCAGCGATGAAAGCGCCGGATTTTGCCTGCGTATAGCCTCAAGGCATGCAACGAATTCTGCCTCTGCAGGAAGCTCCGGCATCAGGCGGCATGTGCGGACGTGGGGCGGAACGATACCATGATCGATTTCGATGTCGGCGTGTCGCTCTCATCACCGGCGCTTGACAGGGGAACGAGCACGTTGAGTTCCGGATAGTAGCCGGCAACGCAGCCGCGCGGAATGTCGTAGGGCACCAGCCGGAAATCGCTGGCAACGCGGGAAACACCGTCGTCGTGCCTGCCGATCACGTCGGCACGGTCGCCGGCTTCCGCGCCGATTTCAGCCAGGTCGGCCGGGTTGATGAAGACGACGTTGCGCTCGCCGTAAACGCCGCGATATCGATCGTCCATACCGTAGATCGTCGTGTTGTACTGATCGTGCGAGCGGAACGTCTGGAGCACGAAGACACCGTCCTGATCGCGGGCGACCTGGTGCTCGACGGCGTCCGGAAGCTGACCGGCCCAGAAAGTCGCGTGACCCGCCGGTGTTTCCCATTCGCGGTGGGAAGCAGCATTGCGCAGGTGGAAGCCGCGCGGTTTGCGGACGCGTTCGTTGTAGTTTTCAAAGCCGGGGATGACATTGGCGATATGGTCGCGGATCAGGTCGTAATCGTCGGCAAGTGCTGCCCAATCGACCTTTGCCGAGCCGACGGTTGCAGCGGCAATGCCGGCGATGATCGCCACTTCCGAGCGCAATTCCGGTGACGCCGGTTTGTTGATGCCGCCGGAACCATGCACCATGCTCATTGAATCCTCGACGGTGACGATCTGGCTGACGCCTTTCGAGTTCCGGTCGATCTCGGTGCGGCCAAGGCAGGGCAGGATGAAGCTGGTTTCGCCCGGCATCAGATGCGAATGATTGAGCTTGGTGGCGATGTTGACCGTCAGCCTCTGCGTGGACAACGCTTTCGCGATGATCGGGCTGTCCGGCGTGGCGCGGGCGAAATTGCCGCCAAGGCCGATAAAGGCCTTTGCCGAGCCGTCCAGCATGGCGCCGATCGCAGCCAGCACATTGTGACCCTCCTTGCGCGGCGCCTCGAAATCGAATTCCTTTTCCAGCGCATCGAGAAAGGCCGCGGGCGGATTCTCGTTGATGCCGACGGTGCGGTCGCCCTGCACATTGGAATGGCCGCGCACCGGGCAGAGACCGGCGCCAGGCTTGCCGATATTGCCGCGCAGCATCATGAGGTTGGCGATCTCGCGGATGGTGATGACCGAATGCCGGTGTTGCGTCACACCCATCGCCCAGGTGCAGATCACCCGTTCGGCGCCGAGATAGGTAGCGGCCGCCCGTTCGATCTCCAGCCGCGTCAGGCCCGACTGGTCCTCGATCTCATCCCATGTGGTCGCATCGACGGCGGTGCGATAGGCTTCGAAGCCCACCGTGTGCTGGCGGAGAAATGCATGGTCGAGAACGGACGGCAGACCGGCTGCGAGGGCTGCGTCGTCGGCCGCGAAAACCGCTTTCGCCATGCCGCGCACCGCCGCCATGTCGCCGCCCAGCCGCGGCTGGAAATAGTCGCTGGCAATGTCGGTCGAGCCGCCACGCAGCATTTCCAGCTTGTCCTGCGGGTCGGCGAAGCGTTCCAGCCCGCGTTCGCGCACGGGATTGAACACCGCGATCTTCGCACCGCGTTCGGCGGCGCGGCGCAAATCGCCCAGCATGCGCGGATGGTTGGTGCCGGGATTCTGGCCAATGACGAAGATGGCATCGGCCTTCTCGAAATCTTCGAGCAGCACCGTGCCCTTGCCGACACCGACCGCCTGTTTCATGGCGATGCCGCTTGCCTCATGGCACATGTTGGAGCAATCGGGAAAATTGTTGGTGCCGTAGAGCCGCACGAAAAGCTGGTAGAGAAAGGCGGCTTCGTTCGAGGCGCGGCCAGACGTGTAGAATTCCGCCCGGTCCGGCGTGTCGAAGCTGTTGAGGATTTCACCGATCCCGGCAAAGGCGGCCTCCCAGCTGACGCGGACATAGGTGTCGCTCGCACGGTCGTAGCGCATGGGATGGGTGAGCCGGCCCTGCTGCTCCAGTTCGTAGTCGCTCCAGGCTTGAAGGGCGGTGACGGTATGGGCGGCGAAGAAGTCGGGCGGCGTGCGCTTCTCGGTCGCTTCCCAGGCAACGGCCTTGACGCCGTTTTCGCAGAATTCGAACGAGGACCCGTGCTCCGGATCGCCCCAGGCGCAACCGGGGCAGTCGAAGCCATCCGGCTGATTGGCTTTCAACAGGGCCCGGGCGCCCGAAAGCGGCGAGCCGCTTTCCAGAAGCCGTTTGCCGCAGCTCTTCAGCGCACCCCAGCCGCCTGCTGCTTTGGAGCGTTTGCCGATGAAAACAGTCTTGCCCATAAGTGTACAAATCCCCGGCCGCGGCCGATAGAAGAAACTGTCGTAAAAATCCGATTTTCGAAGGCTTTTTATGGAATTTCTCCATTCATTCAAGAGCCTCCCTCGCATGTGGCGATAGGAGATTTCTATCGTTGGGCAGGCAATGGAGCATCCGGAGCATGCGGCAGCTGCTGGCATTCCAATTGTTGATGGACCCATGCTATTTCGCGACTGGATCGCCCGGCCGGAATGTGCGACTGGCACGCATCTCCGCCGGAACCGATGCCATGGCTGCCGAAACAGCACTTATTACCCACCCGTCAAACGCCGCCCGCAATGGCGTCCTGATCATGCTGCTTGGCATGCTGATGTTTTCGCTGAACGACGTCATGGGCAAATGGCTGGTCTCGACCTATTCCGTCAGCCAGCTGATGACGATCCGCAGCATCGCGGCGCTGATCGTGCTGACGCCGTTTTTCATCAAGCGCGGCTGGCGCAGTCTGATCCAGGTCGACCGGCCGCGGCTGCATGCCCTGCGGTCCCTGCTGTTCGCCGTCGATGCGTCCGCCTTCTATTTCGCGGTTGCCTATATGCCGCTTGCCGACGCGATGACCTATTGGCTGGCGGCTCCGATCTATGTCGCGGCGGCCTCGCCGTTCCTCTTGGRCGAAAAGGTTGGCTGGCGGCGGTGGACGGCGATCCTGATCGGCTTTGCCGGGGTGATCGTCGCGCTTGAACCCTCATCCAAGAGTTTTTCCCTGCCGGCGTTGATTGCCCTGGTCGGCAGTGCCGCTTTCGCCTTTGCGCTTCTGCTTGGACGGACGCTGCGCGCAACGCCGGATACGACGCTGATCTTCTGGCAGTTGAGTGGCGCGCTGATCTTTTCGCTGGTTGGCGTCGGCGCCAATACGGCCGGCTGGGCGCCGCTGGACATGCAGGCGGTGCTCTGCCTCAGCCTGCTGGGCATCGTTGCCATGCTTGCGCATATCCTCGTCAGCCGGTCGCTGAAGCTTGCGGATGCGGCAACCGTCGTGCCGCTGCAATATACGCTTTTGTTCTGGGCGGTGGTGTTCGGCTGGATCTTCTTCGGCGATACGCCGCGCTGGACGGTGATCGTCGGCGCCGCCTTGATCGTCGCCTCCGGCCTGTTCATCTTCTTCCGCGAACAGCAGCTGAAGCGCCGGGGCGGGATCAAGGAGTAGTTTTTAGGGCCGCTGGACGCCGGTCGCCGTCACGTAGATCGAATAGACCGACTGAGTCGCAGTAATGAACAGCCGGTTGCGGCGCGGACCGCCGAAGGTGAGGTTCGAGACGCCCTGCGGGATGCGTATCTTGCCGAGCAGCGTGCCATCCGAGGAAAAACAATGCACCGCATGGCCGCCGCTGGTCCACAGATTGCCGTTCGTATCCAGGCGAAATCCGTCGGGGCGCCCCTCGTCGAGATGGCAGAAGACACCGGAGTTGGTCAGGCGCGCGCCTTCCACATCGTAGACGCGGATATGGGCAGGCGCCGTGTCATCCGGATTGGTGCCGCTGTCGGCGACGTAGAGCTTGGTTTCCCCGGGCGAGAAGGCAAGGCCGTTCGGCTGGAGGAAATCGCTGGCGGCGGCCGTCAGCTCCCCGGTCACAGGATCGAGCCGGTAGACGCTGCGCTTGGCCTGCTCGGGGGCTGACTTGTAACCCTCATAGTCCGACAGGATGCCGTAGGTCGGATCGCTGAACCAGATGCTGCCGTCGGAGCGCACGACGACGTCATTGGGCGAGTTCAGCCGCTTGCCCTCAAAGCTGTCGGCAAGAACGGTGATAGAGCCATCGGTTTCCGTGCGGGTGACACGGCGGGTGCCGTGTTCGCAGGAGATCAGCCGCCCCTGCCGGTCGCGCGTATGGCCATTGGCGAAGTTCGAGGGCGTGCGATAGACCGAGACGCCGCCGTCGGGCACCCAGCGCAACATGCGCTGGTTGGGAATATCGCTCCACAAAAGCTGCTGCGCATCGTCGAACCAGACCGGTCCCTCGGCCCAGCGGCAGCCGGAATGGAGCTCTTCGAGAACGGCGCTGCCGACAATCAGTGAGCGGAAGCGCGGATCATGGATTTCGTAAAGCGATGGACTGGGCATGGCGTGTCCCCGTGTTACCGATGGTGTTGTCGTTCATTCCACCGGCAATGCGGCGGCTCCTGGCTGCAAGCGTAGGATGCCGGGATTGAAACCACAAGGACATGCGGGCCCAACGATGCCCGGTCCTTCGGGACCGGGCATATCTAAGGTCATGCGGTGAAGGCTGCACTCATCAGGGTCTGGGTATAGCTTTCGCGCGGCGCCCCGAAGATCGCGTCGGTTTCGCCTTCCTCGACGATCTTGCCGTTCTTCATCACCACCACATAGTCCGACATTGCCTTGATCACCGACAGGTCGTGGCTGATGAAGATGTAGGACAGGCCGTTGGCCTTCTGCAGATCGCGCAGGAGATCGATAACCTGCCCCTGCACCGAGCGGTCGAGCGCCGAGGTCGGTTCGTCGAGAATGACGACCTTGGGCTTGAGGATGATAGCCCGGGCAATGGCGATGCGCTGGCGCTGGCCACCGGAGAATTCGTGCGGATAGCGATTGCGGGCGGCCGGGTCGAGCCGGACTTCCTTGAGCGCCTCGATGGCCCGCTTGTCGCGCTCGGCGCGGCTGAGCTGCGGTTCGTGGACGTAAAGCCCCTCGGTGATGATTTCACCCACCGTCTGGCGCGGCGACAGCGAACCGTAGGGATCCTGGAAGACCAGCTGCAACTGCCGGCGCAACGGCCGCATGGCGGAACGGCCGAAGTCGGAGATATTGGTTGCCCCGAACTGATAGCGGCCGGAGCTCGGCACAAGCCGCAGAAGGGCACGGCCGAGCGTCGACTTGCCTGAGCCCGATTCGCCGACGATGCCGATGGTCTGGCCTTCCTTCAGCCGGATAGTGACGCCGTCGACGGCGCGGAAGACGCCCGCCGAACTGCCGAACAGGCCGCCGCCGGTGGCATAATCAACGGCGACATTCGTACCTTCGAGAATGATGGGTGCCTTGTCGCCGGGCGATGCCTTGCGGCCATGTGGTTCGGCGGCCAACAGCATCTTGGTATAGTCGGCTTGCGGACGCTCAAAGATATCGGCCGTCGTTCCCGTCTCGACCACTTCGCCGCGGCGCATGACCGCGACCCGGCTGGCGAAATGGCGGACAATGCCAAGATCGTGCGTGATGAGCACGACCGCCATGCCGAATTTGGCCTGCAGCGAATTGAGCAGATCGAGGATCTGCGCCTGGATCGTCACGTCGAGCGCCGTCGTCGGTTCGTCGGCGATCAGGATGTCGGGATCGTTGGCGAGCGCCATGGCGATCATGACGCGCTGGCGCTGGCCACCCGACATTTCATGCGGATAGCTGTCGATCCGCCGCGCCGGGTCGGGAATGCCGACCAGCTCCAGAAGTTCCAGCACGCGGGCGCGGGCCTGCTTGAACGAACCGCCGCGGTGATGGACAATCGGCTCGGCAATCTGCCGGCCGATCGTGTAGAGCGGATCGAGCGAGGTCATCGGCTCCTGGAAGATCATGGTGATCTTGGCGCCGCGCACGTTGTTCAGCGCCTTCAGCGGCAGACCCACCAGTTCCTGGCCACGATACTTTGCCGAGCCGGAGACCGTGCCGTTGCCGGCAAGCAGGCCCATGATGCCCATCATCGTCTGGCTCTTGCCGGAGCCGGATTCGCCCACCACGGCCAGCGTCTCGCCGGCCTTGATGTCGAGGTCGATGCCCTTGACCGCTTCGACGGTTCCGTCCGGGGTCGAGAACGAAACCTTGAGGTTGCGGACGGCGAGAATTGTTTCCCGTTTATCGTTCATGTCAGCGGTCCTTCGGATCGAGCGCATCGCGCAGGCCGTCGCCGGCAAAGTTCAGCGAGAACAGGGTGAGGACGAAGAAGATCGCCGGGAAGATCAGAAGCCACGGCGCCGACTGGATGTTGTTGGCACCTTCGGCGATCAGGGCGCCCCAGCTCGTCAGCGGCGCCTGGACGCCAAGCCCGAGGAAAGACAGGAAGCTTTCCAGCAGGATCACCTTCGGCACCACGACGGTGACGAAGACGACGACCGGGCCGATGGTGTTGGGGATGATGTGGCGGCGGATGATCTGCCAGTCCGTCAGCCCGAGCGCTTGCGCCGCACCGATGAACTCGCGCCGTTTCAAGGCCAATGTCTGGCCACGGACGATGCGCGCCATGTCCAGCCATTCCACCGCGCCGATGACGAGGAAGATCAGGATGAACGAGCGGCCGAAGAACACGACGAGCACGACGACGAGAAAGACGAAGGGCAGCGAATAGAGGATTTCGACGAACCGCATCATGACATTGTCGATGCGGCCGCCGACATAGCCGGACGTTGCGCCATAGAGCACGCCGATCGAGAGCGAAACGAGGCTGGCGAGCAAGCCAACGGCGATCGAGATCTGGCCGCCCAGCATGACGCGGGCCATCAGGTCGCGGCCGTTCGAATCCGTGCCGAACAGGAAATATTCCCGCGAGACGCTACCGGTGAGCTTCAGCGTCTTGCCGTCGTCTTCGGTCGCCAGCACCTGCGTACCGTCGAATTCGTTGGCGCGGTCGAAATAGCGGGTGGTTCGCGGATCGATCGGTGTGTCGGATGTCACCGTGGCAGTGAAGGTCTGATCTTCGACGGAAAATTCCTTCAGATCGACGCGTGCCCGCCCGGCAACGCCTTCCATCACGTCCTTAAGGCTGGATGCATCCGGCCGTGGTTCCAGGCTCGGCGGCACCGACACATAGGACGGAAACACCTGGTCATAGGTGTGGCTGATGAAGTAGGGCCCGAGAAACGAAAACAGGGTGATCAGCACCAGGGTGACGCAGCCGGCCATGGCGGCACGGTTGCGGCGGAAGCGCATGGTGGCAAGTTGAAACAGACTGCGGCTTGCGGTTTCCGGCGGCAGTTCCGTGGTGACGATATCAGTCATGGCGAACCCTCGGATCGAGAAGGCCGTAGAGAATGTCGACCAGAAGATTGAAAACGATGACGAAGAGGGCGATCAGCACCACGGTTCCCATCACCAGCGTGTAGTCGCGATTGATGGCACCGAGCACGAAATAACGCCCGACGCCGGGAATGGTGAAGATCGTCTCGACAACGGCCGAGCCGGTCAAAAGTGCCGCTGCCGCGGGTGCCAGATAGGAGACGACCGGCAGCATGGCGGCGCGCATCGCATGGGTGATGACCACCGTGCGCGACGGCAGGCCGTAGGCGCGGGCTGTGCGGATATGGTCGGTGTGCAGCGCCTCGATCATAGAGCCGCGCGTCAGCCGCGCAAAGACCGCCAGCTGCGGCAGGGCGAGCGCGATCATCGGCAGGATCAGGAAGCGCAGCGAACCGTCGCCCCAGCTGCCGGCTGGAAGCCAGGCAAGCGTGATGGCAAAGATCAGCGTGAGGACCGGGCCGACCACGAAATTGGGCACCGTGACGCCGACCGTCGAGACCGACATGATCATGAAATCGAGGGCACTGTTTTGCCTGAGCGCCGCGATGGTGCCGGCAAGCACGCCGCCGACAAGAGCCAGCAAAAGCGCATAAAAGCCGAGCTCCATCGAATAGGGCAGACCCTTGCCGATCAGTTCGGCAACGGTGTTGTCCTTGTAGATGTAGCTGGGTCCGAAATCGCCGGTCACAGCATTGCTGATGTAGGTGAGGTACTGGTTCCAGAGCGGCTGGTCCAGATGATACGTCGCCATCAGGTTCGCCATTGTTTGCGGCGGCAGCGGACGTTCGAGATTGAAGGGGCCGCCGGGAGCGAACCGCATCAGGAAGAAGGAAATCGTGACGACGATAAACAACGTCGGCACGGCGCTCGCAAGGCGGCGCAGGACAAAGGAGATCATGGTTTTACTCTCTGACCGTGACGCGCGGCAGCGGGGCCGCCGCGCGTTCAATCCGTTATTCGGAAACGCTCAGGAAGCGGCTCAGATGCGCGTTGACGGCGTTATCCTGCCAACCCTTCACCCTGTCTGACACCAGCCACAGGTCGGCCTGCGTCAGGAACGGCGCAATCGGCTGTTCCTTCATCAAAAGCGCTTCGGCTTCATGAAGCAGCTTGGAGCGGACAGTCGGATCGATCTCCTCGTAAGACTTCTTCATCAGGGCGTCGAACTCGGGGTTCTCGAAGTGGCCGTAGTTGAAGGTCTTGTTTGCAGACAGGCTCAGCGCCAGGAAGTTCTCGGCGTCGGCATAGTCGGCAACCCAGCCGGCGCGGGCAACGTTGAACTTGCCGCCTTCCTGCAGGTAGGCATAGTGCGAGGAAACGTCGAGATTGACCAGCGACACCTTGGCGCCGAACGTGTTCTTCCACATGTCGGCAACGGCAGTTGCCACACGTTCATGGTTCGGATTGGTGTTGTAGCGGATCTCGATGTTGAGCGGCTTGCCGCCCTCGCCGTAGCCGGCTTCCTTCATCAGCTTGACTGCTTCGTCCTCGCGGTCGAGTTGCGACTTGTCGGCGAAATCTGCCTTGGACGGATCGCCGTAGCTTGCCATGCCCGGAGGCACCATCGAGTAGGACGGCAACTGCGAGCCCGAGTAGATTTCCTTGGCGAGGAAGTCGCGATCGACAGCCATGGAGAGTGCACGGCGAACGCGGACGTCGCTATAGGGCTCCTGGCGGGTGTCGAAGGCGTAGTAATAGGTCGCCAGCGTCGGCGAAACATGGACCTGGTCGCCATGGGCGGCGCGCAGGCGTTCCAGCTGGTCAGCCGAAAAATTGTACGCGAGGTCCATTTCCTTGGCCTCGAAACGGCGCACGGACGCTGCCTGGTCGTCGATCGGGTAGAAGATCACCTTGTCGATCTTGACGTTGGCGGCATCCCAGTAGGACGGGTTCTTTTCAGTCGTCAGGCTGTCGTTCGGCGTATGGGCGACGAGCTTGTAGGCACCGTTCGAGACCATGACGCCCGGCTTGACGAAATCGGCGCCGTTCTTTTCGACGCTTGCCTTAGAAACCGGCAGGGCCGTCTGGTGCGCGAGCAGTTCCAGGAAGAAGGGGGTCTGGCGTTCCAGGGTGATTTCAAGCGTCTTTTCGTCGATGGCCTTCAGGCCGAGCTGGTCGACAGGCAGTTCGCCCTTGTTGACCTTTTCAGCGTTCTTGATCGGGAAAAGAATGTTGGCATAGCCCGCAGCCGTCTTCGGATCTTCAACGCGCTGGAGGGAGAAGACGAAGTCCTCGGCGGTGACCGGCGATCCATCCGACCACTTGGCATCGGCGCGAAGCTTGAACGTGTAGACGAGACCGTCGTCTGAGAGGTCCCAGGTTTCGGCAGCTCCCGGCACGACCTTGCCGGCCGCATCATAGATGGTCAGGCCCTCATAAAGGTCCTTCAGAATGAACTCTTCGATGTTGATCGAGGTGTGGGCCTGGTCGAGCGTCTGCGGCTCGCCGGCATTGCCACGGTGCAGCACGGTTTCTGCGAGCGCGGGGCTCGCGCCAATGAGAATTGACCCAAGCAGCATCGCTGTACGGAGGTTGATTTTTGCCAATGTCATTTTTTGTTCTCCTTCCCCTCTTTTAGGTTGTGAAGCGGCGAGAGAATGCCAATTTTCCGGCAAAGGCAAGGCTATTTATGCCGTTCCAGACGCCGCGCTGTCGCTGATGGACAAGTATCTATAGCGCTTCGGTTGCATTTCAATCGCGTCGTTTTCTGACAGATTTGCGTCCCGTGAAATGCCATCCCGGCGGACCGGCGGGAACGATTGCGCAAGTTCGAGCATTATTTCCGGCAGTTTACGTAATATGTATTCTCCGGTTGCCGTTCTGTGGAAATGAACTTGCATCCGTCCTYCCTGCCGCTGCAAACGGGCCACGACGGCACGCCCTGGAACGTAACGGGTACGGCAGTCGAATTATCAACCCTTGATTGCAAATCGAAATTTGCCAAAAAATGCAGGATAATTTGTCCACAACGTCTCTCCTGTAACGTTTCCGGTCGCCCGGGGTTGTCATTTGCGGTGCGGTGCCCGGTTGCCAAACCCGGATCATCAATTATTGTGCAGGCAAATCCGCCCCCCGACATTCGCCAGGAGGCCTGGTTGCGATACCGGTTGGCTTTTGTAGGGAGCACTTCTGCTCAAGCGGAGAATAAGACGCGCCATCATGATCAGGACCGGTGGCGCCGAGACAACGGGAGACTTCTGACGATGGCATTGATCACCTTGCGGCAGCTTTTGGACCACGCCGCTGAAAACAACTACGCGCTACCCGCCTTCAATGTGAACAATCTGGAATATATTCAGGCTGTCATGCGCGCCGCCGATGCCACGGATTCTCCCGTCATCCTTCAGGCAAGCCGGGGTGCACGCGCCTATGCCGGCGATGCCTTCCTGCGTCATCTGATCCTCGGGGCCACGGAAGAATATCCGCATATCCCGGTCTGCCTGCATCTCGACCATGGCGACCAGCCCTCGACCTGCATTTCGGCGATCACCAACGGCTTTACCTCCGTCATGATGGACGGCTCTCTGCTGGCCGACGGCAAGTCGATTGCCTCCTATGAGTACAATGTCGGCGTCACCGCCGAAGTCGTAAAGATCGCCCACGCCGCCGGCGTTTCGGTCGAAGGCGAGCTCGGCTGTCTCGGCAACCTGGAAACGGGCGCGGGCGAAAAGGAAGACGGCCACGGCTTCGAAGGCAAGCTGTCGCGCGAGGAACTGCTGACCGACCCGGAACAGGCTTTCGATTTCGTCGAAAAGACCGGTGTCGATGCGCTGGCCGTCGCCATCGGTACGAGCCACGGCGCCTACAAGTTCACCCGCGCGCCGGATGGTGACATCCTCTCGATCGAAACCATCGCCAAGATCCACAAGCGCCTGCCGAACACCCACATGGTCATGCACGGATCATCGTCGGTGCCGCAGGACCTGCAGGAACTGTTCAACGAATTCGGCGGCAAGATGAAGCAGACCTGGGGTGTTCCCGTCCACGAAATCCAGAAGGCCATTCCGCTCGGCGTCCGCAAGGTCAATATCGATACGGACCTGCGGCTGGCCTTCACCGGCGAAATCCGCAAGCATCACCTGCAGAACCCCGACAATTTCGACCCGCGCAACTACCTGAAGCCGGCGACCGCCCGCATGGTCGAAGTCTGCAAGGAGCGCTTCATTGCCTTCAACGCAGCAGGCCAGGCATCGAAAATTCGCGTCAAGCGTCTGCCCGATATGGCAAAGGCCTATTCAAAGGCCGCCTGAGGACGCATTGTGGCGGGGAGATTTCCCGCCACATCCCGCTTCGAGGGCAATTGCATGAGCTTTCCACTGTTTGACCTGACCGGCCGACGCGCCCTGATCACCGGTTCAAGCCAGGGTATCGGTTTTGCCTTGGCGGAAGGCCTCGCTGCCCACGGCGCCGAGATCGTCGTCAACGGCCGTGATGTTGATAAGGTCGAGGCGGCCGTCACTGCCCTCAGGGACAGCGGCCATGTTGCCAATGCTGCGGCCTTCGATGTGACCCGCAGGGACGCTGCTGCCGAAGCTGTCGCCATCATCGAGAGCGAAATCGGCGCGATCGATATCCTGGTCAACAATGCCGGCATGCAGTTCCGTTCGCCGCTGGAAGATTTTCCGGCCGACAAATGGGAACAGCTGCTGGCAACGAATATCTCCAGCGTCTTCTATGTGAGCCAGGCCGTTGCCCGCTTCATGATCGGCCGGGGCCGGGGCAAAATCGTCAATATCGCCTCGGTCCAGAGCGAGCTCGCCCGCCCCGGCATCGCGCCCTACACGGCAACGAAGGGCGCGGTGCGCAATCTCACCCGTGGCATGTGCGCCGACTGGGCCCGGCACGGTTTGCAGATCAATGCGATCGCACCCGGCTATTTCAGGACGCCGCTCAATCAGGCGCTGATCGACAATCCGGAGTTTTCAGACTGGCTGGAAAAGCGTACACCCGCAGCACGCTGGGGAAATGTCGAGGAGCTGGTCGGTTCGGCGGTGTTTCTGGCAAGTAACGCTTCTTCCTTTGTGAACGGACACACGCTCTATGTCGATGGCGGCATCACAACCTCTCTTTGAAAATGCGGACCTGCCGGTGATCGTCATGGGCGTCAGCGGCTGCGGCAAGACCTCGGTCGGCGAACGGCTGTCGGAAGCGCTGAACTGCCGGTTCATCGAAGGCGACGGCCTGCATCCGCCTGCCAATATCGAGAAAATGTCGGCCGGCATCCCGCTGACCGACGACGACCGCTGGCCGTGGCTCGACATTATTGGCGGGCTGATCGGCGACGGCGTCGCTCGCGGCGAGCGGATCATCGTATCCTGCTCGGCATTGAAGAAAATCTATCGCAACCGGTTGCGGGCAGCGGCGGGCGGCCGCCTGGCCTTCATTTTCCTGGAAGGATCTCGCGCCGTCTTCGAGAAACGGATGCAGGCCCGCGCCGGCCATTTCATGCCGGCATCGCTGCTCGACAGCCAGTTCGCCGCGCTGGAGCCACCGGCAGGCGAGCCTGACGTGGTGACCGTCGATGTCGATCTCCCCCTTGCTTCCATCGTTGAGAAAGCCCTGGCCGGCCTCAAGGATTTACCTGCGCGCTGAGGTGCGGCTGCGGGCAAAAGCGCTTTACAACACTGCCTGCCTTTGATCTGTCAGACGGCGGGACTGAGGCAACCGGATTTCAAGGGAAGAGGAAACATGAAACTTTTGCGCTACGGGCCGTTCGGCTCTGAAAAGCCGGGCGTCCTCGACAGGGATGGCCAGATCAGAGACCTCAGCGGCGTCATCGCCGATGTCGGCGGCGACGCGATCAGCGACATGGACTGGGCTGATGGCCTCGACATCGGCAGCCTGCCCCTCGTCGGTGGCAGCCCGCGCCTCGGGGCCTGCGTTGCTGGCACCGGCAAATTCATCTGCATCGGCCTGAATTACGCCGACCACGCAGCCGAAACCGGCGCCGCGGTTCCACCGGAACCGGTCATCTTCATGAAGGCGACCTCGGCCATTGCCGGTCCGAACGATGACATTCTCATTCCGCGCGGGTCGGAAGCGACCGACTGGGAAGTCGAGCTGGGTGTGATCATCGGCAAGCAAGCCAAATATGTCTCGGAAGCGGACGCAATGGAGCATGTCGCTGGCTATTGCGTCATCAATGACGTTTCCGAGCGCGATTTCCAGACCAAGCGTTCCGGCCAGTGGACGAAGGGCAAGTCCTGCGACACCTTTGGCCCGACGGGCCCCTGGCTCGTGACCAGGGACGAAGTCGCCGACCCGCAGAACCTCAAGATGTGGCTGACGGTCAATGGCGTCAGCAAGCAGAACGGGTCATCGAAGACCATGGTCTATGGTGTGGCGCACGTCGTCAGCTATCTCAGCCAGTTCATGACCCTGCACCCCGGCGATATCATCTCCACGGGAACGCCGCCCGGCGTCGGCATGGGCTTCAAGCCGCCGCAATATCTCAAGGCCGGCGATGTCGTCGAACTCGGGATCGAGGGCCTGGGTACGCAGAAGCAGACCTTCGTCGCCGACGTTTGATGGCTGCGGTAAATTCATGGGGGTGCGGGCTTCGGTTCCGCGCCCTTTTTCATGTGCTCAGGTTTCGATCTTCAGCTTGACGCGATCGGCGGCAAAGCGGGTTCGCGAAAATTGCACCGGCACACCCTCCGGATCGGCATTGATGGCAATCGCCTCGATGACGATGGCGCCGGGCGAAAGCCGGAGCAATGCCAGTTCGCCGGCATCGGCATGGCGTGCGACAAGCTCTGTCGAGATACGCACATAATCCGCCAGACCCTGCGCTGCGAAGGCCTTGGTGATCGAGCGCAACTGTTCGAACTCTTCGGCCATGGCCGGAAACCGGCTTTGCGGGAAAAAGCTGGTGGAACAGGAAACGGGCCGTCCATCGGCGCTGCTCACCAGATCGAGCTGAATGCAGGGGGACCCGGGATCGATTTTCAATCCCTTTGCGACGTCGCCCGCAGCCGGCACTGTCGCCTTGGCCAGCAGCCTTGCCTCGGTCTCGCGGGCCTGATCTCCAAGCCCCTGTGAAAACCGTGTACGCCGTGAAATCGGAAAACTCAGCCGTTCCTTGCGCTGGATCATCGTGCCCCGGCCCTGGATCGCCTGGACCAGGCCTTCATCCGCCAGCGCGGCCAGGGCGCTGCGCACCGTGTGGCGATTGACACCGAATTGTTCGGCAAGCACGGTTTCCGGCGGTACCATGCCCGTTTGATCGTAGTCGCCATTGCTGATCGACAGCCGGATAAGATCAGCGATCTGCCGCCAGAGGGCGACGCCGGTTTGGCGCTCGACCGCTTTTTTCGCATTCATGTCACAAGCCCGTCATGTGGAGGTTTTAAAAGCTCAACATCAGATGTATAGTTGTCTACATTAATAGACATTTCGGACGGAAGCAATGGACGCGATCAAACAAAATACCGGCGCGGTGGAGAACGGCCGCAAGCGGGCGATGGGCCTGCTCGCACGCGCTTCGGCAGCTGAACTGCAGGCTGGCTGGCAGTCAATCGAGCCTAAGCCGGAGATTCATCTTGTGCGCGGCCCGGAGACCGGCCTTGTCATGGTGCGCGGCCGCATCGGCGGTGGCGGCGACCCGTTCAATCTCGGGGAAGCGACGGTCAGCCGGGCAACGGTGCGGCTCGGCTCCGGCGAAATCGGCCACGGCCAGCTGCTCGGCAATGACCGGGAGAAGGCACATCTCGCTGCCGTCTTCGATGCGCTTCACCAGCGGCCGGAGCATCGCTTTGCCGTCGATCAGCTGATCGGCGCGGTGGAAAGCCGCATCCATGCCGAAGACCGCAGACATGCCGAGCAGACCGCGGCGACACGGGTCGATTTCTTCACCATGGTCCGGGGAGACAACTGATGGGCGCTCACACCGAAATCCACGCCAGCACCTATGCCGGCGCTTTCACGGATCCCGTCTTTCAGTCGCAGTCGGTATTCCGCGCGCTGATGRATGCCATGGCCCGGCCCGGCACGATCATGCCGCTCGGCGCCTCCGCGACGCCGCCAGCACCGCTTGGCACCGGTGCCGGGGCGGTCGCGCTCACCCTTTGCGACGACGGCACGCCCGTGTGGCTGACGAACGCCCTCGTTCAGTCCTCCGTTCCCGCCTGGCTGTCCTTCCACACCGGCGCACCGGTGACGGAGATCAAGCCCGAGGCCCGCTTCGTTTTCATCGAGGCCGGCGGCATCGTCCCCGGTTTCGACCAGTTCGCGCTCGGTACCCAGGAATACCCTGACCGCTCGGCCACACTCGTGATCGAGATCGCTTCGCTGACCGGCGGACCTGAATTTGTTGCTAGAGGTCCGGGCATCAAGGATGAAACCACCATTTCGCCCAAAGGCCTGCCGGATATTTTCCTGACGCTCTGGACGGAAAACCGGGGCCTGTTTCCCCGTGGCGTCGATCTGATCCTGGTCGCCGGCATGGATGTCCTGTGCCTGCCGCGCACCACCAAGCTTCACCGCCGGGAGGTCTGATCCATGTATGTTGCAGTCAAGGGCGGCGAAGCCGCTATCGCCAATGCGCACCAGCTTCTCGCCGACCGCCGCCGCGGTGACCGGTCGTTGCCGGCCATTTCGATCGACCAGATCGTTGCCCAGCTCGGCCTGGCGGTCGATCGCGTCATGGCGGAAGCCTCGCTCTATGATCGTGAACTCGCAGCGCTTGCCGTGCGCCAGGCGCGCGGCGACATGATCGAGGCGATCTTCATCCTGCGCGCCTATCGCACCACCCTGCCGCGTTTCGGCATGTCGGTGCCGGTGGACACCGCTGCCATGAAAATCGAGCGCCGCATTTCGGCCACCTACAAGGATCTGCCGGGCGGCCAGCTGCTCGGCCCGACGTTCGACTATACCCACCGCCTGCTCGACCCGTCGCTCCTGACCGATGAGCCGGTTGCCGAACCCGCACGCCGGGCGGCAGACGAAAGCTCGATGATGCGGGTCTCCGACATCCTCGCCGGCGAAGGCCTGATCGAGGGCGACGGCCAGATGCCGGAGGATCATGTACCGGGTGACCTGACACGCGAGCCGCTGGAATTTCCGCTGAACCGCGACCTGCGCCTGCAGGCCCTGGCGCGCGGCGACGAAGGCTTTTTGCTGGCGCTCGCCTATTCCACCCAGCGCGGCTACGCCCGCACCCATCCCTTCGTCGGCGAAGTCCGTATCGGCGAGGTCGATGTGGAACTCGATATTCCGGAACTCGGTTTCGCCGTGTCGCTCGGCCCGATCCAGGTGACCGAATGCCAGATGGTCAACCAGTTCCAGGGTTCGGCCAAGAACCCGCCGCAGTTTACCCGCGGTTACGGCCTCGTCTTCGGCCAGAGCGAGCGCAAGGCAATGGCGATGTCGCTGGTCGATCGTGCCCTTCGCGCCGAGGAATTCGGCGAGGATATCGTCGCCCCGGCACAGGACGAGGAATTCGTCATCTCGCATTCCGACAACGTTCAGGCGACCGGTTTCGTCGAGCACCTGAAGCTGCCGCACTATGTCGATTTCCAGGCCGAGCTCGATCTCGTTCGCCGCATGCGCGCCGAATATGAGGCGAAGTCCGGCATCGACAAGGGCGCGCTCCGGGAGGCGGCCGAATGATCGAGGACCTCTCCCACATCACCTTCATTGTCAGCGATCTCGACCGGATGACGGAGATTCTGGAAACGGTTTTCGGCGCCAAGGAAGTCTATGCCAGCGGCGAAAAGCCGTTTTCACATTCGCCGGAGAAGTTTTTCACCATCGGGGAACTTTGGATCGCGATCATGCAGGGCAAGAGCCTGAGCGAGCGGACCTACAACCATGTCGCCTTCAAGATCCGCGACGAGGACGCCGATGTCTATCTGGAGCGCATTCGTTCGCTCGGACTGGACGTGATGCCGCCAAGGCCGCGTGTCGAAGGCGAGGGCCGGTCGATCTATTTCCACGACGCTGACCATCATCTGTTCGAGCTTCACACCGGCACGCTCGCCGAAAGGCTTGAAACATATTCCCGCTTGAAGGAGGCAGCCGAATGACTGACCTTGCCACATACAACTTCGCTTACCTCGACGAGCAAACCAAGCGGATGATCCGCCGGGCGATCCTCAAGGCGATTTCGATACCCGGCTATCAGGTTCCGTTCGCGTCGCGCGAAATGCCAATGCCCTATGGCTGGGGCACCGGCGGTGTTCAGGTGACCGCGGCAATCCTTGGACCATCCGACGTGCTGAAGGTGATCGACCAGGGGGCCGATGATACCACCAACGCCGTCTCCATCCGTGCCTTCTTCCAGAAGGTCGCCAATGTCGCGGTGACCACCAAGACCCGCGAGGCGACGATCATCCAGACGCGTCACCGCATTCCGGAGGAGACGCTGACGGCCGGTCAGACGCTGGTCTACCAGGTGCCGATCCCCGAGCCTCTGCGCTTCCTCGAACCGCGCGAGACCGAAACCCGCAAGATGCATGCGCTGGAAGAATACGGTCTCATGCATGTGAAGCTCTACGAGGATATCGCCCGCAACGGCCATATCGCCACGACCTATGCCTATCCGGTCAAGGTCGAGGGCCGCTACGTCATGGACCCTTCGCCGACGCCGAAGTTCGACAATCCGAAAATGCACATGTCGGAAGCGCTGCAGCTGTTCGGTGCCGGCCGCGAAAAGCGCATCTACGCGGTTCCGCCCCATACCGACGTCGTCAGCCTCGATTTCGAGGACCATCCCTTCGAGATCCAGCATTTCGACAAGCCTTGCGCCCTCTGCGGTGCCGAGCATGTCTATCTCGACGAGGTCGTTCTCGACGACAAGGGCGGCCGCATGTTCGTCTGCTCCGACACCGACCATTGCGAGGATCGCCGCGAGCATGGCCATGCCGGTCATCTTCTTGCCCAACAGGAGGCCGCCGAATGACCGCCGTCCCGCTTCTCAAAGTCAACGATGTCTCGAAATTCTACGGCGGCCGTATCGGGTGCCGCAATGTCTCCTTCGAGCTCTGGCCAGGCGAAGTTCTCGCCATTGTCGGCGAATCCGGTTCCGGCAAGACGACCTTGCTGTCCTGCCTTTCCACCCGGCTGATGCCCAGTTCCGGTATTGTCGAATACCATATGCGCGACGGCCATTACCGCGATCTTGCCCGCATGGGCGAGGCCGAGCGCCGCTTCCTGATGCGCACCGACTGGGGTTTCGTTCATCAGAACCCGGCCGATGGCCTGCGCATGACGGTATCTGCCGGCGCCAATGTCGGCGAGCGGCTGATGGCGGTGGGCGACCGGCACTACGGCAACATCCGCGCGACGGCGGCCGACTGGTTGCGCCGCGTCGAGATCGAGGAAGACCGCATCGACGATCAGCCGCGCGCCTTTTCCGGCGGCATGCGCCAGCGCCTGCAGATCGCCCGCAATCTCGTCACCTCCCCGCGCCTGGTGTTCATGGACGAGCCGACCGGCGGTCTCGATGTCTCGGTCCAGGCGCGCCTGCTCGATCTCGTGCGCGGTCTTGTCCATGACCTTGGCCTCTCGGCCATCATCGTCACCCACGACCTCGCCGTCGCCCGGCTCCTGTCGCACCGGATGATGGTGATGAAGGACGGGCTGGTGATCGAGCAGGGTCTTACAGACCGGGTGCTCGACGATCCGCGCGAGCCCTACACCCAGCTTCTCGTCTCCTCCATTCTGCAGGTCTGAGCATGGTTCCGAAAAATGGGAACCGGTTTTCGGACAAAACCATGCTCCAAAGGGAAAAATAGTCATGGCCACTCCGCTTGTTGTTTCCGAAGTCGCCAAGAGCTTCACCATGCACCTGCGTGACGGCATCACCCTGCCGGTCGTCTCGGGGGTGTCCTTCTCCGTCAGAAAGGGCGAATGCGTCGTGCTCGGCGGTCCGTCCGGTGTCGGCAAGAGTTCGATCCTGAAGATGCTCTACGGCAACTATGCCGTTGATGCCGGCCAGATCCTGATCGAACATCAGGGCCATCTGGTCGATCTCGCCCATGCCGCGCCCCGCGCGGTGCTGGAAGTCCGGCGCGATACGCTGGGTTATGTCAGCCAGTTCCTGCGCGTCGTTCCGCGCGTGCCGGCGCTCGATGTCGTCGCCGAGCCGCTTCTGGCGCGTGGCGTGGCGCAGAACGAGGCACGTGAAAAGGCGTCTGAGCTGCTGGCAAAACTCAATCTGCCGCGTGAACTCTGGCAATTGCCGCCTGCCACTTTCTCGGGCGGCGAACAGCAGCGCGTCAACATCGCCCGCGGCTTCATCACCGATCATGCGATCCTCCTGCTCGACGAGCCGACGGCTTCGCTGGACGCGAAGAACCGCCGCGTCGTCGTCGAGATGATCGCGGCCAAGAAGGCCGAAGGCGTGGCGCTGCTCGGCATCTTCCACGACGAGGAAGTGCGCGATGCCGTTGCCGACCGCATTCTCGACGTGTCGGCCTTTTCGCCGCGAAAGGCCGCGGCATGACCATCAAGCTGTCAGAAAAGCCGCTCATTCATGAGACGGCGCGGATCATCGATTGCACGATCGGCCGCTACACCGAAATCGCCGAGCGCTGCCGTATTTCTGAAACGGAAATCGGCGATTATTCCTACATCATGGAAGACGGGTCGGTCTGGTGCGCGATCATCGGCAAATTCGCCAATATCGCATCATCGGTGCGGATCAACGCCACCAACCATCCGGTCTGGCGGGCCACCCTGCACCATTTTACATACCGGGCTAAGGATTATTGGCCGGATGCGGATATGGACCAGGATTTCTTTGCCTGGCGCCGCGAGAACCGGGTCGTCATCGGCCATGATGTCTGGATCGGTCACGGGGCGACCGTGCTTCCCGGCGTCACCGTCGGCAATGGTGCGGTGATCGGCGCAGGCGCGGTCGTCTCCAAGGATGTGGCGCCCTACACCATCGTCGGCGGCGTTCCGGCAAAACTGATCCGCGAACGTTTCGGCCATGACATTGCCGGCCGCTTCGAGAGGCTTGCGTGGTGGGATTGGGATCACGGCAAGCTGCGCGATGCCCTGAACGACTTCAGGATGCTCGACGCGGATGCGTTCCTTGCCCGTCACAATGCCTGATTTTTAGCCCGCCAATCCCTGTCTGCGCAGGGATTGTGGACTGTAACAAAAGCTACATCAATCTGACATTCCCCCTTCATCAACCACCGTTATGGCAAAGGTCATACCGATGACCGGTACCACTGCCAAAGGATGCGTACCCATGTTTCAACTGAAGAATGTAACCCGGCAGTTCGGCAAGAAGATCGCCGTCAACTCGGTTACCTTCGACATCCCGCAAGGCCAGATGGTCGGCATCATCGGCCGGTCGGGCGCGGGCAAATCGACGCTTCTGCGAATGATAAACCGTCTGAACGACGTCTCGTCCGGCTCCATCCATTTCGGCGGTATGGAAGTGTCGTCGCTGCGGGGCGCCGCCCTTCGCAACTGGCAGCGCGATTGCGCCATGATCTTCCAGCAGTTCAATCTGGTGCCGCGTCTCGATGTTCTGACCAACGTGCTGCTCGGCCGTCTCAATCACCGCGCCACGGTTCTCAGCATCCTCAACATGTTCACCCGCGAGGAGCGCATCATGGCAATCGGCGCCCTCGAGCGGCTGGGTATCGAGCAGACGGCGCTGCAGCCGGCGGGCACCCTGTCCGGCGGGCAGCAGCAGCGCGTCGCCATCGCCCGCGCCCTGATGCAGCAGCCGAAGATGCTGCTTGCCGACGAGCCGATCGCCTCGCTCGATCCGCTGAACGCCAAGATCGTCATGGATGCGCTGCGCGACATCAACGAGCGGGACGGCATCACCGTCGTCACCAACCTTCACACGCTGGATACCGCGCGCAATTACTGCGAGCGCATCATCGGCATGGCGCATGGCCAGGTCGTTTTCGACGGCCAGCCACGCGAATTGACGGCAGCAGCCGTCGCCGAAATCTATGGCTCCGGCGCGGAACTCGATGAATCGATGACGTCGACCAGCATCAATATTCCTGCCGCGCAGGACAACACGAAATCCGCCGGCGTCAAGCCGCTGGCACTGGCCGGGCTTTAACCGGCCGCCGGGATCGACAGCCCGCGTCAAGGGCAGACCATTGCAACCGAATGTGAACCGGCGCCGCCGGGATAACAGGAGAAGACCCTTATGTTGAAGAAAGCACTCTTAAGCGCCGTTGCGCTCGTTGCCCTCGTCGGCCACGTTCAGGCTGAAGACCTCAAGGAATTCCGCGTCGGCATCATCGGCGGCGAAAACGAAGCTGACCGCCTGCGCAACTACCAGTGCCTCGGCGATCACCTGAAGTCGGCACTGAATGTCGAGAAGGTTTCCTTCTTCCCGGCCGCCGACTACGACGGCGTTATCCAGGGCCTGCTCGGCGGCACGCTCGACTATGCAGAGCTCGGCGCTTCCGGCTATGCCAAGATCTTCCTCGCCAAGGCTGACGCCGTCGAGCCGATCCTGACGACAGAACAGACCGACGGTTCGACCGGCTACTACTCGATCATGGTTGCCCGCAAGGACAAGGGCTATGCCAGCGTTACCGACCTGAAGGGCAAGAAGCTCGGCTTTGCCGATCCGGACTCCACCTCGGGCTACCTGATCCCGAGCGTTACCCTGCCGGAAACGATCGGCATGCCGGTCAAGGAATTCTTCGCTGAAACCGGTTTCGGCGGCGGTCACGAAAACCTCGTTCTCGAAGTGCTCAAGGGCACTTTCGACGCCGGCACGACCTTCGGTTCGGGTATCGGCGAGTTCAAGGACGGCTACACGTCCGGCAACCTGCACAAGATGGTCGAAAAGGGCGTTCTCGATATGAACGATCTGGTCGAACTGTGGCGCTCGCCGCTGATCCCGAACGGCCCGATCGTCGTTCGCACCTCGCTGAACGACGACATGAAGGCGAAGTTCAAGCAGTTCATGCTCGACCTGCCGAAGACCGATGCTGCCTGCTTTGCCGGCGTCATGGGCGGTGACTTCAAGGGCTTCGTCGAAGTCAATTCTGACTTCTACAAGCCGATCATCGAAGCCCGCAAGTCGACCATTGGCGGCTGATCCCGTCTGAATTCAAGCGCTGGCCGGTCATCCCGGCCAGCGTTTCCTTGCTTAAGCAGTCTCGGGGCATAATGCCCAGCGAGGCCTCGTGTTTTGCCGGAGACTTCATGGCCGCGTCAGCGCTTTCCACGACCTTGAGCGACAATGGCGCCGTGGTCGAACGCCACTGGCAGGAGCTTAATCTCCGCCGCCGCACCTACACCTTCCTTGGTCTCGCGCTGCTGGCGGTAGCCCTGTCGGGATCCCTCTGGTTTGCCAACGCGACCAATGCCGGCAAGTTTTTCGACCGCCTGCCCTATTTCTTCGATTTCGTCGGCGATCTCGTGCCGCGCGATGCCGCCGAAATCGGCCGGGCAATGTTCGACCTGCCCTCGCCCTATGACGACGGCAGCCTGAAATACAATTATCCGGAAGGCCGGATGTATCTCACAGATACGTTCTATGTGCCCGAATATTTCTACAAGATGCTGGAAACGCTGAACATTGCCATCTTCTCCACCATCTTCGGCATGTTCTTCGGCTTCATTCTCTGTTTCTTTGCAGCGCGCAACCTGATGCCCAATCCGTGGGTTCGCGGGTTAGCGCGGCGCATCATGGAAATTCTTCGGGCTTTTCCGGAAGTGGTGATCGCGGGGTTTTTCCTCGCAATCCTGTCCCTGGGGGCGATCCCGGCGATGATCGCCGTTTCGATCCATACGGTCGGCGCGCTTGGAAAGCTGTTCTTCGAAGTTGTTGAAAATGCCGACATGAAGCCGGATGAGGGTCTACGGGCCGTCGGCGGCAACTGGTTCGAGCGGGTCTGGTTCGGCATCGTGCCGCAGGTTCTGCCCAACTTCATGAGCTATTTCCTTTTGCGGTTGGAAATCAACGTGCGTGCCTCGACCATCATCGGTGCTGTCGGTGGTGGCGGTATCGGCGAGCCGTTGCGGCTGTCCATCAGCCAGGGTCATGAGGCCAAGACGCTGGCGATCATCATCCTGCTGTTCTCGACGATCATCGCCGTCGATCAGTTCTCCGCATGGCTGCGCCGCCGCCTCGTCGGCGATCATGCCTTCCAGCTCGCGCAATAGGAGCGGACCATGACCGCAAACACGATGATGAACGCCGCGCAGATGGAAGCGATCGCTGCCCGCCACCCGCACCTTCTCAAGGGTTCGACCAGCAAGCGCATCCGATCCGTCCTGATCTTTGCCGGCATCGCGCTCTACATGATCTACAGCTGGTGGTTTTTCTCGATCGGCCAGGTTCTGGTCAATGCCAACTGGGGCATTGCCGGCACCTATCTCGCCGACTGGGTTTCCTATGAAGTCCGGCCCGACATCAAGATCGCCACCGACGGTACGATGCAGGTTGTTTACCCGCGTTACTCGCCGCTCGGTCCCGATGCCAAGCCGGAATGGGTCAAGATCGAGACGAAGGCTGTAGATCGTACCATCGAAGTTCCGGCCGTGGCGCAGCAGGCCGCTCCGAAAAAGAGCTCAAGCTTCAGCTTCATGGCGCCGAATTCGGCTGTCGGCAGCAGTGCCGGGGCGGGTGCCCGCACGGAAACACGGACCGAGGAAGTTGTCAGCCGCGCGACGGTCAATTTCAATGCCACGACCAGCATTGATGTCGCCGGCGGCACGGTCACCGCCACGCATGCCGGAGAAACCCTGCTGATCGATCTCGATCATTCCACCGGCGTCACGCCGCAAGGCGCTTTGCCGGAATGGGCGACGCAAAAGCGCCCGGGCGAAAAGATCACGCTTGCCTTCGGCATGACCGGCTGGGCCGATGTCGATAAGGAAAAGATCAGCATCCATAACCGCTTTCCCGGCTGGGCCAATTTCATCTTTGACACCAACTCGCCGTTCTTCAACAAGTCCTTTCGCGAAGTGGCGAGCCTGATTGTCAGCGGCGAACGCCTCGATCCGGACCGCTCCAACCTGTCGCTCGCCTGGAACAATATCCTTTACAATTCCGAATGGCAGCATCTCGACGTCTGGACCAAGCTGCTGCAGACCATCGTCATGGCCTTCGTCGGCACGTTGTTTGCCTCGATCATCGCCTTCCCGCTGTGCTTCCTGGCCGCGCGCAACATCACCCGCAACGGCCTGCTCAACCAGGTGACCAAGCGGTTCTTCGATTTCCTGCGCTCCGTCGACATGCTGATCTGGGCGCTGTTCTTTACCCGCGCCTTCGGGCCTGGCCCGCTTGCCGGCATGTCGGCAATCTTCTTCACCGACACGGGGACGCTTGGAAAGCTCTATTCCGAGGCGCTGGAAAACATCGACGACAAGCAACGCGAAGGGGTCAAATCGGTCGGCGCCGCGCCCCTTGCCGTGCAACGTTTCGGCGTCCTGCCGCAGGTGCTGCCGGTCTTTGCCAGCCAGGCGCTGTATTTCTGGGAATCCAATACACGCTCGGCGACCATCATCGGCGCTGTCGGCGCCGGCGGCATCGGCCTGAAGCTCTGGGAGGCGATGCGGACGAATTCCGATTGGGAAAACGTCTGCTATATGGTTATCCTCATCCTCATCGTCGTGTTCATCTTCGACAGCGTCTCCAATCTGCTGCGTTCACGTCTCATGGGCCAGAAAACACACTGAACAGGGTGGCGGATTATCGCCACCCATCACGATAATGTCACGAACAGCGCGTAGCGACGGAGCCGAATTGGCCTGTCCGGTCGCTGCTCCCGTGACATCTCTGCAGGGAATGACCAGTGCGCTACGCATTCTATATCTCGCCTGATGAAGACGACCCGCTAAGCACCGCCGCGGCACGCTGGCTCGGAGCAAACCCGTTCACCGGTGACACCTGGGACCTGGAGCCTGCGGAGGATTTCAGCGCTGACGAACTGACCGCCTTGACCGCCGACCCGCGCCGCTACGGTTTTCATGGGACACTGAAGGCGCCCTTTGCGCTTGCGCCGGGCAAAACAGAGACCCACTTGCTGGATGCTTTCGATGCGTTTTCTGACGAATGCACACCGTTCGATATTCCGGAAATGACCCTGGGCCAGCTTGGGCCGTTCTTTGCATTGGTGCCGGCTACCGGCTGTTCCGAACTGCAGGAATTTGCCGACGAAACGGTGCGGCGGTTCTCCCCGTTCCGGGCGGCGCTGTCTAAGGCCGATATCGCCCGCCGCAAGCCTGAAACCCTCGGCGAGGTGATGCGAAACAACCTGCTTGAATGGGGATACCCTTACGTTTTCGAGAGTTTCCGGTTCCATATGACGCTGACCGGCCCGGTGCCGGTGGATCGTCAGCCCGCTATGAAGGCCCTGCTGGAGCAGCGCTTTGCCCCCTTCATTGGCAAACCCCTTGGCGTCACCTCGCTTGCGCTGTTTACCGAACCAGCACGCGGGGCGCCTTTTACAGTTCACTCGCTTTTGCCGCTCGGCGGCACGTCCAAACGAAAGATGGCATGACATGACCGTTGAAACCGTTCTCTCTAACGCCCGTATTGTCCTCGAGGACCGGATTCTCAACGGTTCTGTCCTGATCCGCGACGGCAAGATCGCCGACATCTCGGAAGACGCCAGCCGGAGTGGTGAGGATTTCGAAGGCGATTACCTGATTCCCGGCCTGGTCGAATTGCACACCGATCATCTCGAAGCGCATTACTCGCCCCGCCCCGGCGTTCGCTGGCTGAAAATGGCGGCGATCCAGGCGCATGATGCGCAAGTCGTCACATCGGGCATCACCACCGTCTTCGACTGCCTGCGGATGGGTTCCGACGAGGACGGCGGCTTCGAACAGGGCGAAATGCGCGATATGGCGGACGCTCTGGCGCAGGCCGCAAAGGAAAATCGCCTGCGCGCCGATCATCGCATCCATCTGCGCTGCGAAGTCTCGACCGACAACGTCCTCGCGCATTTCGAGGAATTCGAGAACGACCCGCAGGTCGGCCTCGTCTCGCTGATGGACCATGCGCCGGGCCAGCGCCAGTTCCAGACGATGGATCAGTACACGCTCTACCACAAAAACAAGCGCGGCCTTTCAGACGAGGCCTTCGCCGCGTTCTGCGCCCGGCAACAGGCGCTTTCAGCCCAGTATGCCGGTCCGCATCGCACCGAGATCGCCAAGGCCTGTGCCGAGCGCGGCATCACCATTGCCAGCCATGACGACGCCACTTTGGCCCATGTCGAGGAATCGGTCGGTTTCGGCATTCGCCTTGCGGAGTTCCCGACCAGCTTCGAGGCGGCTGAAGCCTCGCATGCGGCCGGTTTGAGCGTGCTCATGGGTGCGCCCAATATCGTGCGCGGCAAATCGCACTCCGGCAACATCGCCGCGCGCGACCTGGCCGAACGAGGTGTTCTGGATGTTCTTTCGTCGGATTATGTTCCGTTCAGTCTCATCCACGCTCCCTTCGTTCTCTCGGACGAGCTGGAAAGCGTCAGCCTGCCGAAGGCGCTCGCAATGGTCACCGCAACCCCTGCCCGCACGGTTGGTCTCAACGATCGCGGCCGCATCGCTCCGGGTCTGCGTGCCGATATCGTGCGTGTCCAGCGCCACGAAGGCATTCCGGTGGTTCGCTCCGTCTGGCGCGAAGGCAGGCGGGTCGCCTGATGCACGGGCAAGGTCAAACGGGCGCGATCATCGTCGTGGTCGGCCCCAGCGGCGCCGGCAAGGACAGCGTCATCGGTTTCGTGGCGCGGCACTTTGCCGATCGCCAGGATATCGACTTCGTCCGCCGGGTCATTACCCGGCCGTCGGATGCTGGCGGCGAGGATCATGAGAGCATTTCCGGCGAGGTCTTCGATAGCCGGCTTTCCGCCGGCGATTTCGCCGTTGCCTGGCAGGCGCACGGGTTGAAATACGGAATTCCCAGGGATGCGCTTGAAAAAGTACGGGCCGGCAGGATCCTGATCGCCAATGGCAGCCGGGCGGTGCTTGGTCAGTTCCGGCAGGCCTTTCCAAGAGTTGCGATCGTCAACATCACTGCGTCGCCGCAGGTGCTGGCAAGCCGGCTCGTGGCGCGCGGTCGCGAGAGCGAGCTGGATATTCTCAACCGGCTCAAGCGGCAGGTACCGGATATTTTCGACGAACCCGATGTCACGACGATCGACAATAGTGGTCCGCTTGAGATTGCGGGATCGCGATTTGCAGCGCTTGTCACTGAGTTGCAAAGCTCTGCCAACTGACGTCAAAGCGCGTTGTCGAGAAAATACCATTGGTCGAGATGGGCGCGGATGACCGGCTCGATGACCGAGTTGAGGCGTAAAACGTCATCGATCAGGCGCTCGCCGGGTTTGTTCTCCGGCGGCAGGATGACCGGTTCGAGCGCAAAACCTTCAAACGACGTGCCGCTGCGCCGCACTGCATAACACGGGCAGATCGTCGCCCCCGTTAAACGGGCAAGCCGGGCGACAACGGCGAGATTGCCTTCGAGATGTGGCGGCCTGCCGAAGAAGGGGCCGCGGATTTTTCCGGCGAAGCCTTCGTCGCAGAAGACCGAGATCGCGCCACCGTCTTTCAGGATGTTCAGCGCTGGCCGTATGCCGTCCTTGCCGGGTGGCAGCAATCCGTATCCGAGCTTCAACCGCACCCGTCTGGCGATCCATGCGCGCGCCCTGCCGGCGGGCGGCGTGTAGTTGGCGGACGGGGAGAGCCCGAGCTCCACCAGTTTGGGTGCGAATATCTCCCAGTTTCCGAGATGCATGCAAACGACGATCACCGGCCCCTTTGCATAGGCTTCGGTAAAGTGATGCAGATCGTGCCAGGTCGCGCGGCGCCACAGGCGCCCGATGATCGAAAACTCCGTCATGATGCGGCCCTGGTTTTGCCAGCTCCGCTTGAGAACCTGGTCGCGTTCCTCTTCGGTCGCGTCCGGCAGAAGCCGTTTCAGGTTCTTTTGCGTTTTCTTGACGGACGACGTGTGCCACCGCGGGATGACGAAGGTGCCAAGCCTTGCGCCTGCCGCCGAGCAAATGCTTGCCGGAACGGCTTTCAATCCGAAGTGTACGGCCAGGTCGAGAAGATTCTTGAGATTGCCGGTCACGTGATAGCGAAAGGCCGCTTTGCGCCTGTCGCCGCCTTTAAACAGGTCGCTCAATGGTGGCGCGGCGGGAGCGCGGTAAACCCAGGCGGACCGTTTTGCGGGTCCGCTTTTGGCGTTGTTTGCCGGTTTGGCCATGAGGCGTTAAACCTTTTCGCGCCGATGCAGCGTCACCGGCAGGCCGCCACGCGGCCGCAACGTCAGGCGGCATTGCGGCTCGACCTTGGCATTTTCGGCTACCCGCACCGTGAACCGCTGGGCAAGGATCGCCAGGCACAGGATCGCCTCCTGGAGACCGAATTGCAGGCCGGGGCAGACGCGCGGGCCGCTGGCGAAGGGAATGTAGCTATAGGGTATGGCCTTGCCGCCATTCATGAAGCGTTCCGGCTTGAACAGATGAGCATGCTTGAAGAAGGCTTCGGTCCGGTGCAGCAGCCAGGGCACGATCAGGACCAGCGAAGCCGGCTTGACGTCGATATCGCCGATCCGGTCGGCCTCCTTCGCCTGGCGGGCAAGGATCGGCACCGGCGGATAGAGCCTGAGCGTCTCCTCGATGACGGCGCGGCACCAGTCCAGTTGCGGAATGTCGTCGAGTGTCGGTACGCGGTTGCCGCAAACGCGGGCGATTTCCTCATGCAGGGATTTTTCGACCCATTGCGCCCGCGACAGCAGGTACCAGGCCCAGGTCAATGTCGCCGCCGTCGTCTCGTGGCCGGCCATGAAAATCGTGGCCGCTTCGTTGCGCAGCGCCACCACGTCGAGCTTCAGTTCCGGATTGCGCTTCTGCCGCCGGACCAACAACTCCACCATCGAATTGTCGTCGCCGCGCCCGGCCAGATGGTCCTCGACAACCTTGTCGATGATCTGGTGGATGCGGGAGACGGACCGGCGCAGTTTGGGCGTCCGCAACACGGGCAGCCCCTCGTCGAAGCCAAGGAAGTAGCCGATATTGACGGAATCGATCAGCGACTGATAGCTCTCGAACCCCTCGCTGACCGCCTTTGCTCCGTCTTCGCCGAGGTCGTTGCCAAACACGGCCCGGGAAATGATTTCCGCCGTCAGGCCGGCCATTTCGAACAGCGCGTTGACAGGCGCGCCGTCGGGAAGGGATTCCCAGCGATGCACCAGTTCGCTTGTCGTGTTTTCCATGATCTTGCCGAAAGCCGGCACGCGGTTCTTGTGGACGATATCGTTGACCAGCGGGCGGCGCTGCTTCCAGGTCTCGCCATCGGAGATGAACAGCCCGTCGCCCAAAAGGAATTCCAGCGCACGCCGCATCTGCGGCGTCTTGCGCTCGAAATTCTCATGACGCTTGGCAACGACATAGCGGATTGCATCCGGCGAATTGACCACGACGACCTGGCGCCCAAAGACCTTCATCGCGGTTACGCGATCGGTATAGTCGCCCTTGCGCCAGACCGAGAGAAAGTCATGCCGGGCCTTGAGAATGAGATTGAGCGGGCGGCCGGGCTTGCCGCGGTAATAGTCGGCATGGGCGGGCTCGAACGAATTCTTCCGGAGCTTTTCAATGATATCCGTCGATTGCCGAAAACTGGAGAACATGCTCCGGATGCCCCTGTCTGTGTCCGGTGACGGCACTGTGAGTCCTGATGGTCGCAACTACCGGATAGCAGCAATTTTGGGTGGCGCAAAATTCTTTCGACAAAGAAAACCCCGCCGTTGGAAACGGCAGGGCTGATCGTCCTTGGTGAGCGTGACGGCGGACGAGACGGTTCTAACCAAGAGCCGCGCAGGCTTTGGTGATCCGTTCCAGCGCTTCGCGCAGTTCCGCTTCCGAGGTTGCGTAGGAGATGCGGAAGAACGGCGACAGGCCAAAGGCGGAGCCCGGCACGACGGCGACGTGGGCATCGTCGAGCAGATAGGCGCAGAAGTCCGCATCCGTCTCGATCCGCTTGCCGCCGGGCGTGGTCTTCCCAAGCATGCCCGCACATCCGGAAAAGGTGTAAAAAGCGCCCTCGGGTGTGCGGCAATCGAGACCTTCGATGGCGTTGAGCGCCGTGACAACCAGATCGCGGCGGCGCTGGAAGCTGGCGGTGCGTTCTTTCAGGAAATCCTGCGGCCCGTTCAGCGCGGCCACCGAGGCAGCCTGGCTGATCGAGGAGGGGCAGGACGTCGCCTGGCTCTGCACCACGGCCATCGCCTTGATCAGATCGCGCGGGCCGCCGGCATAGCCGATACGCCAGCCGGTCATCGCATAGGCCTTGGAGACGCCGTTGACGGTCAGCGTCCGGTTTTTCAGCGCCGGTTCAAGGGCTGCCGGCGTGACGAACTTGAAGCCGTCATAGACAATGTGCTCGTACATGTCATCGACCAGCAGCCAGACATGCGGATGCTTCAACAGCACATCGAGCAGCGGGCGGTAATCTTGCGCGCTATAGGCGGCGCCTGACGGGTTCGAAGGCGAATTCAGCATCACCCAGCGGGTCTTCGGCGTGATTGCCGCTTCGAGCTGTGCAGCCTTCAGCCGGAATCCCGCCTCTGCGTCGCAGGCGATCAAGACAGGCTTGCCCTCGGCGATCTCGACGATGTCAGAGTAGGACGTCCAGTACGGCGTCGGGATGATCACTTCATCGCCGGGGTTCAGCGTCGCCATCATGGCGTTGAAGAGAATCTGCTTGGCGCCGGTTGCCACCGTGATCTCGTCAAGCGCGTAGGAAACGCCGTTTTCTCTGGCGAACTTGTCCCGGATCGCCTGCTTTAGTTCAGGCGTACCGTCGAGCGCGGTATATTTGGTCTTGCCGCTCTCAATGGCCTCGCAGGCTGCCTGCTTGACGTGATCGGGCGTATCGAAGTCCGGTTCGCCGGCGCCCAGAATGATTACCGGCTTGCCGTCGCGCTTCATGGCTTGAGCCCGGGCGCCGATCTTCAGGATCTGCGAAACGCCGATCGTGGAAATCCGCGAGGCGGGCGCAAAGCCCGCCTCTTCAACCTTGGTGTTGATGGTCATGACCGGTCCTTCAATTATTCGATGTCAAAGGAGACGCCCTGTGCCAGCGGCAGGGCCTTCGAATAGTTGATGGTGTTGGTGGCACGGCGCATGTAGGCGCGCCATGCGTCCGAGCCGGACTCGCGGCCGCCACCGGTTTCCTTTTCGCCGCCGAACGCGCCGCCGATTTCAGCACCGGACGTGCCGATGTTGACATTGGCGATGCCGCAGTCGGAGCCGTCAGGCGACAGGAACCGCTCGGCTTCCTGCAGGTCGAGCGTGAAGATCGACGAGGAGAGGCCGGCACCCACTGCGTTGTGATCGGCAACGGCGGCGTCGAAGTCGCTGTATTTCATCACGTAGAGGATCGGCGCAAAGGTTTCCTCGGTGACCGGGCCGGCCTGCTTCGGCATTTCGACGAGAGCCGGCTTCACGTAGTAGCTGTTGGCATGGCCGAGATCGACGCGTTCGCCGCCGGTGATCGAGCCGCCATGGGCCTTGGCTTCGGACAGCGCCTTCTGCATGTTGTCGAAGGCCGGCTTGTCGACCAGCGGACCGACGAGGGCGGTCGATTCCAGCGGGTTGCCGACCGAAACGCTCGAATAGGCCTTCTTCAGGCGCGGAACCAGCTGGTCGTAGACGCTTTCATGGACGAACAGGCGGCGCAGCGTCGTGCAACGCTGGCCGGCCGTGCCCATGGCACCGAAGGCGATGGCGCGCAGAGCCATGTCGAGATCGGCCGACGGGCAGACGATGCCGCCATTGTTGCCGCCGAGTTCGAGGATGGCGCGGGCAAAGCGCTTGGCAAGGCGCGGGCCGACATCGCGGCCCATGCGGGTCGAACCTGTGGCCGAAACCAGCGGAACCTTCGGGTGATCGACCATGACTTCGCCGATGGTGCGGTCGCCGATCAGGACCTGCGTCAGTCCATCAGGTGCATCGCCGAAGCGGGCAATGGCGCGATCAAGAATAGCCTGCGATGCAAGCGCGGTCAGCGGGGTCTTTTCCGACGGCTTCCAGACGACGGCATTGCCGCAGACGATAGCGAGTGCCGCGTTCCAGGCCCAGACGGCGACCGGGAAGTTGAAGGCGGAGATGACGCCGATGACGCCGAGCGGATGCCAGGTCTCCATCATGCGGTGGCCGGGGCGTTCAGTGGCGATGGTCAGGCCGTAGAGCTGGCGGGAGAGACCGACGGCGAAATCGCAGATGTCGATCATTTCCTGGACTTCGCCCAGACCTTCCGAGGTGATCTTGCCGGCCTCGATCGAGACCAGACGGCCAAGATCGGCCTTGCTGGCGCGCAGTTCTTCACCCAGCAGGCGGATCAGTTCGCCGCGCTTGGGCGCCGGCACCAGACGCCAGGCGCGAAACGCTGCATCGGCCTTTTCGATCTTGGCTGCGGCTTCAGCGGCCGAAACCGTTTTCAGGCTGGCGGTCTGTTCGCCCGTTACCGGCGAAAAGGAGGCCATGTCGCCGCCTGTGTAAAGGTTCTTGGAGACGCCAAGCTTCTCCAGAAGGGTGGCCGTTTCCTGAACGACGTTTACCGTCTTCGTTGCAATGTTCATGATGAGCTAACTCCCGTTTTCTTGGTCGAAGGACTATCCAAAGCGCACCGCACCGAGATCTCCCGGCGAGGTGATGACTTTGAGGCCTTGGGCCATGTCCTTGATCTTCTGTTGCGTATAGAGGTCGTAATAGGCTTGGTTTTTCCGGCCGATGGCATGTTCGGCACTGAAGCTGCCATGGAAGTCCTGAACGGCGATGGCAAACACCCAATCGCGCAGCCGCCGCTCGAAATCCGCATCCGATGCCGAAGCGCTGTCCTTCGGCACCACCAGATTGAAATGCACGCCGCCATCGCCGATATGGCCGAAATCGCAGATCGTTACCTCCGGAAAGGCTTGCGGCATATCGGCCTTCATGCGGTCGCAGAAGGCCATGATATCACCTCTGCGGAACGAAAGATCGAAGGCGATCAATTTTCCGGAATGCTTGACGCCCTCCGAAAGTGCATGCCGCAGCGACCACATTTCGTGGGCCGGACCGACGAAGGCGTCGGCGAGCGGCGCAGCGGCGCTTTCCCAGATCTCGGCGAGCACCGCCTCCAGCACCGCATCGAGCGACTGCTCGCCCTCGCGCGGCTCCCAGGTACGGGAAATTTCCGCAAGGATCACATAGTCGGGCACATTGCCGCCCTGAAAGGGGTTTTTCAGCGAGGGCACATGATCGAGTGCTGCTGTGATGGAGTTTTTCGAGATGCCCTCGAAAGCCGAGAGATAGGCGCCGAGCCTGTCTTCCATGGCCCGCAGCAGCGGCATGACGTGGGCGCCGCTTACCGGCACCAGATAGGCGGTCGCCACCTGCTTCGGCAGCGGCTCGAGGTTCACGACGCATTCGGTGATAATGCCGAAGGCGCCGGAAGTGCCGATGAAAACCTGCTTCCAGTCGATGCCGGTATTGTTCTTGCGCAGGTCCGAGGTCAGGTCGAGGATCGTGCCTTCCTCGTCGGCCAGCACCACCTTGATGCCGAGCGTGTTGCGGCGCACGTCGCCATATTTCAGAAAACGCGATCCGCCGGTGTTGGTGGCCAGCATGCCGCCGAGACACGGATCGGCGCCAAGGTCGATCGGGAAGAACAGGCCGTGTTTTTCGAGCTTCTGGTTGACATCGGACAGCCGGAAACCGGCATCGGCGCGCAGCGAGCGATTGTCGAGATCGAGATCGAAGCGCTTGGTCATCCGGTCGAGGCTCAGCACCGCCTGGGCTCCGGTCGAATCCGGCGTGGAGCCGGAAACAAGACCGGTATTGCCGGATTGCGGAATGAGAGCGATGCCGTTCCTGACGCAATAGGAAACGGCCGCGGAAACCTCTTTCGTGGTTTGCGGGCGCAGGACGATTGCGGCGCAGCCCTCATCGTAGCGTGCGCCGGTCTGGTAAGACGCCACATCGCTGCCTCCGGTGACAATGCCCTTGTCACCGAGAAGTGCGGTCAGTGCTGCGGCGTGGTTCTGATCGATCATCGCTTCAGCTTTACTCCGCTGCCTGCGCGAGCGAAAGCATCTGCCTGACATCGGCGATCGACGCCTGTTCGATGCCGGCATAATGTTCGAACTCGTTCAGCACCTTGGCGCCGAGATCCTGCTCGAAGCGCTGCTGATTTGGGCTCGCGACGAATTCCTGGGCGGCATCGTCGCCGAGATTGGACTGGAAGATGCCGGCGGCGCTGACGGGCAGGAAGTCTTCGTAGACGATCGGGTCGAACTGCACGAGACCGTCGGCAATCAGGCTTTCAAGGCCCTTCGAAACATCGGCCTTGGTCTTGCGGCCCTTGGCGGTCAGCGAATAAGCGAAATAGCCGAGACCTTCGGCGCGGATGCCGGCCCAGCTATCCGGGAACGGGATGAAGGCGTCGAAAAGTGCTTTTTCATACTCTGCCGCATTCGAACCGTCAGCCGCCGGGCGAACGACCTTGCGGGAAGCGTTGAGCAGCTCGTCGTAGAGGGCGCGCCCCTTCGGGGTCAGCGCAACGCCGCGTTGCTCGATCTCGCCGAAGCGGGCGGTGTGCGAGCCTTCATGCCAGCTGYCGTCCGCAGCCTGGAAGGACACCGGTTCCTCCAAGGCCTTGAACGATGTCTGACGCAGAAGGATGGCACACTTGCGGGTTGGAGGACCTTCGATCGTCGCCTTCGGGGCGATCTTGTAATCGGGCATGCGGGCCTGGACGGCATCGATATCGAGCGTGCGCGGCGTCAGGTGGTTGATGTGCGGGCCCTTGAACGAGACGACATCGGCGATCAGCCGGTGGGCATCGTGCAGCCGGTGGTACATTTCGGGGCTGACATTGGCCTTGTCGTGCCAGCGGAAGGTTTCCAGCACCTCGGCGACGAAGCGCTCGGCATCGGCCTTGTCCAGACCACCCTGCTTTTCCGCCTTCTCCGTCAGCGCGATGGCGCCGCCGGTAAAGATCTGCCGCTTTGACAGGATTTGTTCGGCTTCATCGCGCAAAGCTTCGTCTGCAATCAGATCGAGCCGCAGCAGCGAGGTGAAGACGCGAAAGGGGTTTTTCTTCAAGGCCGCATCGCCGACCGGACGAAAAGCCGTCGAATGAACCGGAACGCCGGCAGTCGACAGATCGTAGTAACCGACGGGCAGCATGCCCATGACGGCAAAGACGCGGCGCATCATCGACAGTTCGGCAGGCGTGCCGAGCCGGATCGCACCATGACGTTCCTCGGAGATGCGCTCCAGCGAATCCGTGTCTTCAAGACGGGCCTGCAATTCCGGATCGGCGGCGAGCGTTTCGGCGTTCACCTTGCCGACCAATTCCATCAGCGTGCCATAGGCTGGCACTTCCGTGCGGTACATGGTCGACATCGCCGCGGAAAAGGCCGAGCGGATAAGGTCGGTGGAAACGAAACTATTCTCTTTCACGGCAGCGCGCCTCGCAGTATGGAAGGGATAACGGTGATCATTCTCATTTCGTATGATATATGGGGCGAACGGGCATTGATTGCGACAGTTATGACTATGATCATGCGAGGCTGGAATGAAGTTGAGCAGAAGACTGGTCCCTGACGTCACCACGCTGCAGGCATTCGAATGCGCCGCGCGTCACGGCAGTTTCACGCAGGCCGCCGCCGAACTGAACCTGACCCAGAGCGCGGTCAGCCGCCAGATCAAGGATCTCGAAAGCCAGATCGGCGTGTTGCTGTTCGAGCGCGTCCGTCAGCGGGTCATTCTTTCCGATGCGGGACAGAAATTCCTGCCCGAGGTTCGCAGGCTGCTGACCCAGTCGGAGGAATTGATGGTCCGCGCCATGGCCTCGGCACGCTCGGAATCGACACTCTCCGTTGCGTCGCTACCGACCTTTGGCAGCCGTTGGCTGACGCCACGGCTGCCGGACTTTCTCAATCAGCACCCGGGCACGGTGATCAACATCGCCTCGCGGTCGCAGCCCTTCGATTTCGAGGAGCAGAATTTCGATCTCGCCATCCACTACGGCCAGCCGGTCTGGGCGCATGCCACCTGCAGCTACCTGTGCAGCGAGATCATCGTGCCGGTGGCAAGCCCGGCACTTCTTGCCCTCAATCCGATGAAGGAGCCAGGCGAACTGGAACACAAGCCGTTGCTGCATCTGGCCACGCGGCCGAAGATGTGGGCGCAATGGTTCGAGAACAATGGCGGCGAGATGAAGTCCGCCTATCGCGGCAATCGGTTCGACCAGTTTTCCATGGTGATCGAGGGTGCGGTCGCGGGCCTCGGCTTTGCGCTCGTGCCGCGATACCTGATCGAGCAGGAGCTTGCGGCCGACCGGTTGCGTGTCGTCTTCGACCGGCCGATGCAGACGGAAAACAGCTATTATCTGGTGGTGCCGGAGGGCAAGCTGGAAAATCCGGTTAGCGAGGCGTTCCGGGCCTGGATCGTCAAGCAGGTCGGGTGAATGCCAGATCTTCGCTGCCGCGAAATATAACAAGGTGGAACCTTCCGGCGCTCAGCGCGTTGCCGCCTGGATGAGCAGTGCCGAAAAGACAACCGTCAGGGGTTTGACGTCATTTGCCGGGAAGGATGGCCGCGACAACGGCCGTTCTTTAGTGTTGCGACATGGAATTCGTCCGCAGAATAGGCCCCGCTGCTTGCAACACATTGGCACTACGGCTAAAAAATGCCCAGTTCTTGCATCACGCATCCCTGACAGCGAAGCGACCGCCGCCTTCACGACCTTAAAGCCCTTCCGGGCCGCGCCAAAGTCAACGGTTTCTCGCCCGCGCGAGACCTTGCGGCTGATGGCAGAACACAGATGAGTGTTTAGGGTCGTGGCGGCGCCAAGCCAAACATCAGGGCTACAGCCCATCCGGCATGACGGCCGGACCCTTCAACACCCCCTGGACCCAGAACCCGTACCCATGAACTTTCAAAATACGCCTTCCACGCCGCAACGCGAAGCCGAGATCAAGCCGATCGACTATAATGATGCGATCCGCGCGACCTATTTCACCATCGATGAGCTTCGTGAATGCGGGGCAGCCCTTGCCCGCGATGGCGTTTCGACCCTGCCGGGGTTCTTTCCCTTCGAGTTCCGTCCACGCCACCGTGAGAACGAAAACGAGATTTTCCGGGTCTACAAGGTAACGGCAACCGATGTCGAAGCCGGGGCCTCGATTACTCCTGCTGCCGAATGGCTGCTCGACAACCACTATCTGGTCGAGGAGTCCATTCAGGAGGTGCGGCGCGACTTTCCGCGCAAATTCTACCGGCAGCTGCCGACAATTTCGGTTGCCGGTACGAGCATCCCGCGCACGATGGCCCTTGCCTGGCTGTATGTCGCCCACACTCACAGCACGGTCTCCCGTGAAAGCCTGACCGCCATGGTCGCCGGCTTCCAGGAAAACGAGACGTTCAAGATCGGCGAACTCTGGGCGCTGCCGTCCATTTTGCGTTTCGTGCTGATCGAAAACCTCAGGCGCATCGCGATCCGCGTCGATCGCTCTCGCAACATGCGCCTTAAGGCTAATGACGTCGCCGACCAGATCGTCCGCCTTGGCACGCCGGACAGGTTCCAGTCGGTGCTGGCCGAGGCCGAGCCGCTCTGTGGCGACAACACGTTCGTCGCGCAGCTGCTCTACCGCCTGCGGGACGGATCGCAGACATCGGGCTTTGTCATTACCTGGCTGGAAAGACAGCTGGAAAAGCGCGGCAGCGATGTCGAGGAGGCTCTGGTCGCCGAGCAAAACCGGCTGTCCTCCGGCAATGCGACGATGAGTAACATCATCCGCAGCCTGCGTGAAATCGACGACAACGACTGGGCTGTGTGGTTCGAAAGCGTCAGCAAGCTTGATGACGCCCTGCGCGATGCCTCCGACTATGCATCGCTCGATTTCGGCTCGCGCAACAAATACCGCAACACCATCGAGCGGCTGGCGCGGCGTTCGGGCTATAGCGAGCTCGAAGTCACGCAGATCGCGCTCGATATGGTCAAGGACCAGACCGGTGCCGGCGCCAACCCGGGCGATGTGCTGCATGAGCCGAATGTCGGCGGATTTCTCGTCGGCAAGCAGCGCCGCTTGCTGGAAGCCAGGATCGGCTATCGGCCGTCGATCCTCCAGACGATCATCCGGCTTGGCCGCAAGCTGGACTGGTTTGCGATCGCCGGTCCAAACATCCTGTTGACCATTCTTGCGATGATCGCCGTCTACATTTTCGTCAGCCCGATGGAAATTCCGACGGGAGCAAAACTGATCATGCTGTTGCTGTTTGCCCTTCCCGCTTCGGAAGGGGCGGCCGGCCTGTTCAACACGCTGGTCACACTCTCCGTCACACCGTCACGGCTGGTCGGATACGAATTCCTCGACGGGATTCCGCAGGACGCGCGTACACTCGTCGTCGTCCCCTGTCTGATTTCCAAGCGCGATCATGTCGATGAACTGGTGCGCAACCTCGAAGTCCATTATCTCGCCAATCCGAAGGGCGAGATCTACTTCGCGCTTGTCAGCGATTGGGTCGATAGTCAGGAGGAGGAAACCGCGGCCGATCTTGATGTGCTCGACTATGCCAAGGCCGAGATCGAAACGCTGAGCGCCCGCTATGCCCATGACGGCCGCACCCGCTTCTACCTGCTGCACCGCCGCCGCCTCTACAACGAAGCAGAAGGCGCCTGGATGGGCTGGGAGCGCAAGCGCGGCAAGCTGCATGAGCTGAACCTGCTTCTGCGCGGCGACAGCGATACCAGCTTCTTGGCCGGCGCCAACACCGTGCCGGAAAACGTCCAATATGTGATGACGCTCGATTCCGATACGCGCCTGATGCGCGATGCGGTGACCAAGCTCGTCGGCAAGCTCTACCACCCGATCAACCGTCCGGTCGTCGATCCGGTTACCCAGAAAGTAACAGCCGGTTACGGCATCCTGCAGCCGCGCGTCACTCCGTCTTTGACCACCGGCAGCGATGCCTCGGCGTTCCAGCGCATCTTCTCGGTCAACCGCGGTATCGACCCTTACGTCTTCACCGTGTCCGACGTCTATCAGGACATCGCCGGCGAAGGCACGTTTACCGGCAAGGGCCTCTATCACGTCGACGCCTTCGAAGCGGCCCTGAAGGGCAAGATCGAGGAGAACGCGGTTCTCAGCCACGATCTTCTGGAAGGTTCGCTGGCGCATTGCGCGCTGGTCAGCGATGTCGAGCTGGTCGAGGATTTCCCGATCCGCTACGAGGTCGAGATGTCGCGCCAGCATCGCTGGGCGCGCGGCGACTGGCAGCTTCTGCCGTACATGTTCAATCTGTCCAATGGCGTCAGCATGCTCGGCCGCTGGAAGATGTACGACAACCTGCGCCGTTCGCTGATCCCCATTGCCTGGCTGATCGCCTCGGTCATGGGCTGGTACTACATGGAGCCGACCCAGGCGCTGGTCTGGCAGTTCGTACTGATCTTCAGCCTGTTCGTCGCACCCACCCTATCCTTGATTTCCGGCCTGATGCCGCGCCGCAACGATATTGTTGCGCGCGCTCACCTGCATGCCGTTCTCTCCGAAATCCAGGCAGCCAATGCGCAGGTCGCGCTGCGGATTGTTTTCATCGCCCATTCGGCGGCGATGATGGCGGATGCCATCATCCGCTCGGTTTACCGCACCTTCGCCAGCGGCAAACTGATGCTGGAATGGCGCACGGCCGCACAGGTGCAGAGCTCGGCCAGTGGCAGCATCCTCGACTATTACCGTTCGATGTGGATCGCCCCGGTCCTGTCGGTGATTTCGCTCTTGCTTGCGGCGATTTCCGATACCGGCCTTCCTTTCATCGGTATTCCATTTGCCATGCTCTGGGCCCTGTCGCCGGGCATCGCATGGTTTGTCAGCCAATCCGCCGAGACGGAAGATCAGCTGGTCGTGCCGGACGAGGTCGTCGAGGAATTGCGCAAGATCGCGCGGCGGACCTGGCTCTATTTCGAACAGTTCGTCACCGCCGAGCAGCATTTCCTGCCGCCGGACAATTTCCAGGAAATTCCGCACCCGATCCTTGCCGAACGCACGTCGCCGACCAATATCGGCGTCTATCTCCTGTCCGTCATGTCCGCGCGTGATTTCGGCTGGATCGGTTTCGAGGAAACCATCCGGCGCCTGGAAGAAACGGTTTCCACCATCGACCGCATGCCGAAATACCGCGGCCATCTGTACAACTGGTACAAGACCGACACGCTGGAAACGATGGAGCCGAAATATGTCTCCGCCGTCGACAGCGGCAATCTTGCCGGCCATCTGATTGCCGTATCCTCGATGTGCCGCGACTGGGCCGAGGCCCCGTCCGCGCACGTCCAGGGCAATCTCGATGGTATTGGTGACGTCGCCTCCATCCTGTCCGAGGTTCTGACCGGGCTGCCGGACGACCGCAAGACCGTGCGGCCGCTGCGCCGACTGATGGAAGAGCGGATCACCGGCTTCCATCAGGCGCTCGCTGCCGTCAAACGCGAGCATGAATTCGCTTCCATCCGGGTGATCAACCTGGCCGTTTTGGCGCGCGACATTCACAAGCTCACGGTCAATCTCGATCACGAGGTGAAGAGTGCCGAAAGCGGCGAAGTGACGAAATGGGCGACCATGCTCGTCAATACCTGCGAGTCCCACATTGCCGACGGCGTTTTCGACCTCGGTGCCATCGAAGCGTTGCGTCAGCGCCTGATCGTCATCGGCGACCGGGCCCGCGATATCGCCTTCACGATGGATTTCAGCTTCCTGTTCCGCCCGGAGCGGCGCCTGCTGTCGATCGGCTACCGCGTCAATTCGAATGAACTTGACGAAGCTTGCTACGACCTTCTGGCATCCGAAGCCCGCCTCACCAGCCTGTTTGCCATCGCCAAGGGCGACCTGCCGACCGAGCACTGGTACAAGCTCGGGCGCCCGATCGTGCCGATCGGCGCGCGCGGTGCGCTGATTTCCTGGTCGGGCTCGATGTTCGAATACCTAATGCCGCCGCTGGTCATGCAGGAGCGTCAGGGCGGCATTCTCAACCAGACCAACAACCTGATCGTCAAGGAACAGATGAACCACGGCCGCCGCCTCGGCACGCCGTGGGGCATTTCGGAAGCGGCCTTCAATGCCCGCGACCACGAACTGACCTATCAGTACACCAACTTCGGCGTTCCGACGCTGGGCCTGAAGCGCGGTCTTGGCCAGAACGCCGTCATCGCGCCCTATGCCTCGATCCTTGCCAGCATGTACGATCCAAAGGCGGCCATCGCCAACCTGGAGCGTCTGCGCGCACTTGGCGCTCTGGGCGCCTACGGTTTCCACGACGCCGTCGATTTCACGCCGACCCGCGTACCGGAGGGCAAGACCTGCGCCGTCGTGCGCAATTATTATGCCCACCATCACGGCATGTCGATCGCGGCTGTTGCCAACGTTGTCTTCAACGGCCGCCTGCGCGAGTGGTTCCACGCCGATCCGGTCATCGAAGCCGCCGAACTGCTTTTGCAGGAAAAGGCGCCGCGCGACATTCCGATCATCAATACCAAGAAGGAACCGGAATCGCTCGGCAAGGGACAGGAAGATCTGCTGCGCCCCGAAGTCCGCGTTATCGTCAATCCGCTCGCCAAGGACCGCGAGACGGTGTTCCTCTCGAACGGTCATTATGCAGTCATGCTGACGGCAACCGGTTCCGGTTATTCCCGCTGGAACGGCCAGACAGTTGTTCGCTGGAAAGCCGATCCGGCCGAGGACCGCTCCGGCACATTCATCTTCCTGCGGGATACGACGAGCGGCGATTGGTGGTCGGCGACGGCGGAGCCGCGCCGTGCGGAAGGTGAAAAGGCCACAACCCGCTTCGGCGACGACAAGGCCGAATTCATCAAGACGGTCGGCAACCTCACCAGCGAAGTCGAATGCATCGTCGCCTCCGAGCACGATGCCGAAGGCCGCCGGGTGATCCTGCTCAATACGGGCACCGAGGACCGCTTCATCGAGGTGACCTCCTATGCGGAACCGGTGCTGACCACGGATGACACCGACAGCGCCCATCCGCTGTTTGCCAAGATGTTCCTGAAGACGGAAGTCGATCCGAAGGGCGACGCCATTCGCGTCACGCGCAACAAGCGCAGCCCTGGCGAACCCGACATGATGGTAGCACATCTGATCGTCGACAATGGCGCCAGTACCCGCCATACCGAGGCAGAAACGGATCGCCGCCGGTTCATCGGCACCGGCCGGACGCTCGCCGAGGCGCAAGCCTTCGATACCGACGCCAAGCTTTCCGGCTCGGACGGCTATACGCTCGATCCGATTGTCTCGTTGCGCCGTGTCGTGCGCGTGCCTGCAGGCAAGAAGGTCAGCGTCATCTTCTGGACAATCGCTGCGCCAAACCGTCAGGATATCGACAGGGCGATCGATCGTTACCGCCATCCTGACAGCTTCAACCACGAACTCATCCACGCCTGGACCCGTTCGCAGGTGCAGATGCGCCATGTCGGCGTCACCTCGCAGGAGGCCGCAAGCTTCCAGATGCTCGGCCGCTACCTGGTCTATCCGGACATGCAGCTGCGCGCCGATACCGCCACGGTGCAGGCCGGGCTTGCGTCGCAATCGGCGCTTTGGCCACTGTCGATCTCGGGCGACTTCCCGATCTTTGCCGTCCGCATCAACGACGACATCGATCTTGGCATCGCGCGGGAAGCCTTGCGGGCGCAGGAATACCTACGTTCGCGCGGTGTCACAGCCGATCTGGTGATCATCAACGAACGTGCCGCGTCCTACGCACAGGACATGCAGCACACGCTGGACGCCATGGCGGAAAACCTGCGTCTGCGCGGCCTGTCCGACGGCCCGCGCCAGCACATTTTTGCCGTTCGCCGCGATATCATGGAGCCCCAGACCTGGTCGGCGCTTCTATCCGCGTCCCGCGCCGTGTTCCATGCCCGCAACGGCAAGATTTCGGACCAGATTTCGCGCGCCGAAAATCTGCTGGCGAAGCCGTCGCCCAAGGACGACGTTGCCACAGCCCCGCTTCTGGCTGTCATCGGCGAGGAGAGCGGCGCCAAAAGCGTTGAGATCAACGGCGATGGGCTGGACTTCTGGAACGGTTATGGCGGCTTCTCCGCCGACGGCCGCGAGTACGTGACCCGGCTGCGCGGCGGCGAAGCGACCCCGCAACCGTGGATCAATGTGATTTCCAACGAAACCTTCGGTTTCCATGTGGCAGCCGAAGGAGCCGCTTTCACCTGGGGCCGCAATTCGCGCGACTATCAGCTGACGCCCTGGACCAACGATCCGGTTATCAACCGTCCCGGCGAAGCCATCTTCATCCGCGACATGAACAGCGGTGCGGTCCTGTCGCCGTATGCCGCTCTTTCCCGCCGCAAATCGGTCCAGTTCGAGACGCGGCACGGCCTGGGTTACTCGCTGTTCAGCAGCGTCCAGGACGGGTTGGAGATCGAAGTCGGCCAGGCCGTTCATCGCACATTGCCGGTGAAATACCTGCGGCTGCGGCTAAACAACCGGTCCGGCGAGACCCGTACCCTCAAGGTTTACGGCTACGCGGAATGGGTACTTGGCAACAACCGGGCAAAGACGGCGCCGTTCATCCTGTCGCATCAGGATGAGGTAAGCGGGGCCGTTCTGGCGACCAATCCGTACAGCATCGACTATTCCGGCCGCACCGCTTTCCTCGCGGCCAGCGAAACACCCGCCAGCTTTACCTCCAGCCGCCGCGAGTTCCTCGGTCAGGCGGGCAGCATCTATGCGCCGCAAGCGGTGCTGGACGGCGGTGTACTGTCGGGATCCGTCGAAGCCGATGGCGATCCCTGCGCGGCAATTGTCGTCGATGTTGTGCTTGAGGCGGGCGCGAGCCGCGAGCTGACGTTCTATATCGGCGATTCCGACAATGCCGGACAGGCGCTCGAGCACCTCGCAGAGGCGCGCAACAGCACGTTCGAAACGGTTCTTGAAGCCTCCAACAGCTACTGGCAGGCCTTTACCGGCGTTCTGCAGGTCGAAACGCCAAACAAGGCGTTCAACAACATGGTCAATGCCTGGCTTCCCTATCAGAGCCTCGGTTGCCGGATCCTTGCACGTTCGGCCTTCTATCAGGCCAGCGGCGCCTTCGGCTTCCGCGACCAGTTGCAGGATACGCTCGCCTTTATCGTGCATCGGCCTCAGCTTGCGAGGGCGCAGATCCTCAACGCTGCCGCACGGCAGTTTGTCGAAGGCGACGTGCTCCATTGGTGGCTGCCGAATACCGGCGCCGGTGTGCGCACGCTGATTTCCGACGATGTCGTCTGGCTCGGCCATGCTGTGCAGCATTATTGCTCGGTCACAGGAACCAAGGACATTCTCGACGAGCAGATCGCCTTCATCGAGGGTGCTGCTCTGGAGCCCGGCCAGCATGACAGCTTCTATCAACCGACCGTGTCGGAGCGGCGGGCCAGCCTCTATGAGCATTGCGCCTTGGCACTTGATCTCGCCATTGCCCGCAAGGGCGAGAACGGCCTGCCGCTGATCCTCGGCGGCGACTGGAACGACGGCATGAACCGTGTCGGCATCGAAGGACGCGGCACCAGCGTCTGGCTCGGTTGGTTCCTCGCAGCAACGTTGCGTTCCTTCCTCGGCATCGCCCGCGAGCGCGGCGATACCAAGCGGGTTTCCGCCTGGGAAGCGCATCTTGCGAGCCTCAAGAGGGCCCTCGAAACGGCCGGCTGGGATGGCGGACACTATCGTCGCGGCTATTATGACGACGGGACACCGCTGGGATCGGCCGAAAGCACCGAATGCCGGATCGATTCGATCGCCCAGTCGTGGAGCGTACTCTCCGGCGAAGGCGATGCTGCCCGCTCGGCTGAGGCCATGGATGCGGTTCTCGCCGAACTGGCTGACGGCGATCACCAGATCATCCGCCTGTTCACCCCGCCGTTGTCGGGGACTGCGCAGGACCCGGGCTATATCAAAGCCTATCCGCCCGGCGTTCGTGAAAATGGCGGGCAATATACCCATGCGGCAACCTGGGTGGTGCTGGCGCTGGCCGCACAGAACCGTACCGAAGACGCCTGGCGCGCTTTCGAGATGCTCAACCCGGTCAACCATTCGAAGGACCGCGAAAGCGCCGATCACTACCGGGTCGAACCCTACGTGGTCGCCGCCGATATCTATGGCGACGGCGGCCTGACGGGGCGCGGCGGCTGGACCTGGTACACAGGCTCGGCGGCCTGGCTCTATCGTGCTGCAGTCGAAGGCATTCTCGGCATTCGCCGCCAGGGAGACAAGCTGATCGTCCAGCCCGTCCTGCCGAAGGACTGGGATGGATTTTCGGCGACGCTGACGATCGACGGCAAGCCGCATGTAATTTCCGTGACCAAAAATGCGGAAAGCGGCGAGCCCATCGTCAACGTCAATAATACTGTCACAAAAAACGCGCATGAAGGCGTTTTGGTGTAGCTGCCGGCGATTGAATCAGACCTGAAACCGGCTTTGCTCCATCTGGCGCAAAGCCGGTTTTGTTTTGATCGCCTGCATCAATTTCGCGTCAATGGGGGCAGGGGCACTGAACTCGGACGAGAATATTCTGAATGCTTCAAAAGCTGCAATTCGACCCGTCTGCCAACGATGGGCAGATGGGGCAAACCCACACAGTCCCCTCCCAGCGTGACACCCGTCTCGACGTCTATCGCGCGCTTTGCCTGCTCACCATCTTCGTCAATCACGTACCCGGACAATATCTCGAATACCTGACGACGAAGAACTTCGGTTTCTCGGACTCTGCCGAAGCATTCGTGCTGATTTCCGGATTGTCCGCCGGACTTGCCTATGGACGCAAATTCAATCCCGGCAACCGCCTCGCGCTCAGCCTGAAAATCTGGCGCCGCGCGTTCACGCTCTACATCGCGCATATTATGACAAGCATCATCACGCTGGCGATATTTGCCGGCGGTGCGCTCTATTTCGGCCGCCAGGACCTGATCAGCGAGATCAACATCCGTCCGCTCGTCGATCATACCGAGCAGGGTTTTGTCGCCATGGTGCTGCTCGGGCATCAGCTGGGCTATAACAACATCCTGTCGATGTATGCCGTGGTCTTTTTGATGTTGCCGGCAATGCTGTGGCTGCACGGCCGTAGTCCCTTTCTGCTGTTCATGACATCCGCGGCACTCTGGCTCGCCGCCGGCATCTTCACCATCGTTCCCATCAATTTTCTCGATGAAGGCTATTGGTTCCTCAATCCCTGGTCCTGGCAATTCCTGTTCGTCATCGGGATGATCTGCATGATGCGATCGCGCGCCGGAAAAACGATTGTGCGTCACCCGGTACTGGTGGCGATGTCCGCCGGCTATGTGATGCTGTCGTTCTTCTGGGTGCTTTTGTCCTGGTGGAACCTTGATTTTTCCTATGGCCTGCCGTCGGTCCTGACGGGTTTCGACAAGACCTTCCTGTCGCTGACGCGGTTGTTGCACGTTCTGGCGCTTGGTTATCTGCTGGCGGTCTTTCCGGTGTTCAGCCGCATGACGCGCCTGCGCATCGATCACCCGCTCGTTCTGATCGGCCGGCATTCGCTTGCAGTGTTCATCTTCGGGACGATCCTGGCCATGGTCGGGCAGGTGCTTTTGTTCGTGACGGGGCGCAATCCGCTCTGGGGCACGCTGTTCGTGCTTGCCGGCATCGGGCTGCATTTCGCCTATGCCCGCTACCTCGACTGGATCGGCGGCCTCTCCCGGCCTCAAGTCATGAAGGCATAGAAAAGGCCCCGATCCGGGGCCTTTGGGTATTCCGTGACGACCTCGGCTTTCAGGCCGCGGCGTGGCTCTTGCGGACGTCTTCGTCCGTGAGGATGCCGCTTGCCCGCAGCAGGGAGGCAAACCGGCCATTGCTCTGGCTCAGTTCGTTGAAGCCGCCCATCTCGACGATCCGGCCGTGATCCATGAAGATCACCAGATCGGCCTCGCGCACCGTCGACAGGCGGTGGGCGATGATGAAGGTGGTGCGATCCTTGCGCAGGTTGTCGATTGCAGCCTTCACCCGGTTCTCGGTTTCGACGTCAAGCGCACTGGTCGCTTCGTCGAGCACGAGGATCGGCGCGTTCTTCAGGATTGCCCGGGCAATCGCGATCCGCTGGCGTTCGCCGCCGGACAGCCGGTTACCGCGTTCACCGACGCGGGTGTCATAACCGCCCTCACGGCCCTCGATGAAGTCGGCGGCAGCAGCGGCTTGCGCAGCTTCCATGACTTCGACAAGCGACGCATCTTCACGGCCAAGACGGATATTCTCGCAGATCGACCGGTTGAGCAGGCCCGCATCCTGGAACACGGTGGCGATCGAGCGGCGCAGCGACTTGCGGGTGACGGTCGAGATATCGACGCCATCGACAAGGATCTGGCCACGGGCCGGCTCATGGACGCGCTGCAGAAGATTGACCAGCGTCGTCTTGCCGGCGCCGGTCGGGCCGACGATGGCAATCGTCTGGCCAGCCTTGGCGGTGAACGACACGTCGCGCATGCCTTCGGTCGAATTGGCGAAGTTGAACGAGACATCGCGGAACTCGACTTCGCCGCGGACATTGTTCAGCTCGTCGGCATCGGCGGGCTCTTCGCGTTCACGGACCGAATCCTCCAGCACGAAGAAGTCTTCGAGCTTGGCGCGGGCTTCGAAAATCTGCGTCACAAAGGCCTTCATCTGGTCGAGGCGGCCGATCAGCAGGCCGGCAAAGCCGATGAAGGCAATGACGTCGCCGATGCCCAGTTCGCCCTTCTGCACCAGGAAGGTGCCGATGACGAGGATAGCCATCATCGAGATGGTCGAGGCCATGCGGTTCAGCGCGCTGGCAAGCGCCCACCAGTCGAGGACCGGCAGCTGGGCGGAGATCAGCTTCTGGGTAAAGTTCTTCAGTTCGCGGGTTTCGGCCTCAATGCGGTTATAGCTATGAACAACCGAAACGTTGCTGATCGAATCGGAGACATGCGAGAAAACCGTGTGGTAATGGTCCTCGACGGAAGCCTGGCCTTCCTTGGTGCGGGTCATGACGAACTTGCCGACAACGACGTAGAGCAGGCCGAGAACGACGAGGACGAGCGACAGGCGAACGTCCATGGCAAACGCCGTCGGGACGAGGAGCGTCAGCGCCACTGCGGTGGCCAGATGCTGGCGCATGAATTCGAGCCAGAGGCCGAACAGCGTTTCGCAGGCGCGCAACAGGGTGTGCAGCGCATTGGATGTGCCGCGCTGGGTATGCCAGGACAGGGGCATGGAGATGATCCGCCCGAAGGCTTCGGTGATCAGCGTCGAGCGGCGCGTATGCGCCAGCCGGTCAGCCTCGCGAGCAACAAGCACGAAGGCGACCGTATTGAAGACGCCGAGGCCTGCCCACATCAACAGCATGGGCGTGACGGTCTGCTTGGAAGATATCGCGTCGATGATGCGGCCGAACAGAATTGGCTCCGCAATCGTGATGACCGCCAGGACGATGTTGGCGATGACGATGGCGGATACGCGGAGCTTATGGACGGCAAGATACTGAAGCGCTCTTGCATAGACCTGGAACAATGACACTGTCTTATCCCTCTTGGGCAGTTGGTTTACGACGCAACGAAAAAGCAACACGGCATTTGCATCGCAGGGTTCTTGGAAAGAAAAGAACCGCTTGGAAAAATTACTCATTCCCCCATCTTTGATGGATGGAAAGTTCCCAAACCGAACGTCTTTTTCCTCGCTTTTGCCGTTCTCTTAACCCACCGCAAATCAGCTTTGGCTTCGCCGCCCAAACTTGATTATGATAAACCGGCGCGCTGAATGGAAAACCCAGGCACCTAAGTTGATCATCATAGTTTGCTATTTTTTGCGCCTTGCAGTTCGTTGACGATGCGGTGTTAGGTGGATTTCATGGCTGATGCGGGGATTATCGCGTTTGCAACATGAATGGGTGCTGAACGGCACATTCATGTTGCGACGCAACAGACCCGAGCGATAAAGAATTTTTGAAGGGGTTTTTATGAATATCACTTTGCTGGTGCAATTTTTGGCACTGATAGACGAGATGAGGAGCAGGGACGAGATCGTTCAGGAGTTCGAACGGGTTCTGGACCGCTATGGTTTCGACTATTACGGGATTATCCGCCAGCCTAAACCCCACGAGAATCCTCTCAGCCTGCTGCTTGCCGGACGCTGGCCGGACGGTTGGCCGCAGATTTATATCAAGAAGAAATACGTCATCATCGATCCGACCATCCGTTATCTCGGTCACGCGCAACACGGGTTCCGCTGGCGCGAGACGCTGGCAGCGTTCCGTTCCGACCCGCATCGCAAGCGTATGGAGCGCATGATGGTCGAAGCACGCGGCTATGGCCTTTATGATGGCTATATTTTCCCCGTTCACGGACGCCGCGGGCTGCTCGGCAATATGACATTGGGCGGCCGCGTTGTTGATCTCAGCCCGGTGGAAATGAGCATTTTCGACGGCATTGCCAAGAAGATATTCTGGCGCCTGCTCGAACTGACCGATCCCGCCATCCTCGCTGCCATGGTGTCCAGCGTCGATGTGCAGATGACCCGTCGCGAGATGGAAGCCCTGAACTATCTGGCGGATGGCATGACCTCGAACGAGATCAGCCGGATTCTCGATATCTCCACCCACACTGTCGACTGGTACATGAACGGTATCCAGGACAAGCTGAAGGCGAAAAACCGCCATCACGCCGTGGCGCTATCGTTCCGTCTGGGGCTGATTTCCTGATTGAAAATGAATCTCAGTTCCGCATCACTCTGAAATTGAACTTCAAGTCATGAAACGCTAATAATCCATTTCGCGGTGCAGCATTACCGTGTTTCAAGTCTTGAGGAGTCCGACTTGCCCATCTCGAAAATCCTTGTCGCCAACCGTTCTGAAATTGCCATTCGCGTCTTTCGCGCTGCAAACGAACTGGGAATAAAAACGGTTGCGATATGGGCGGAGGAGGACAAGCTGGCGCTCCACCGGTTCAAGGCGGACGAGAGCTATCAGGTCGGCCGCGGGCCGCATCTTGCCCGCGATCTCGGGCCGATCGAAAGCTACCTTTCAATCGAGGAGATCATCCGGGTCGCCAAGCTGTCGGGCGCCGATGCCATCCACCCCGGCTACGGTTTGCTGTCCGAAAGCCCGGAATTCGTCGATGCCTGCAAGGCGGCCGGCATCATCTTCATCGGGCCGACCGGCGATACGATGCGGCGCCTCGGCAACAAGGTGGCCGCCCGCAACCTCGCCATCGAAATCGGCGTTCCCGTCGTCCCGGCGACCGAACCGCTTCCGGACGACATGGCAGCAGTTGCTAAGATGGCCGAGGATATCGGCTATCCGGTCATGCTCAAGGCCTCCTGGGGCGGCGGCGGCCGCGGCATGCGGGCGATCCGCGATCCAAAGGATCTGGCGCGCGAAGTGACGGAAGCCAAGCGCGAGGCGATGGCCGCCTTCGGCAAGGACGAGGTCTATCTCGAAAAGCTGGTCGAGCGTGCCCGCCACGTCGAAAGCCAGGTTCTCGGCGATACCCATGGCAATGTCGTGCATCTGTTCGAGCGCGACTGTTCAGTCCAGCGCCGCAACCAGAAGGTCGTCGAGCGCGCCCCGGCTCCGTATCTGACGGAAGCCCAGCGCCAGGAACTGGCCGGCTACTCGACCCGCATCGCTGAGGCGACCAACTATGTCGGTGCCGGCACCGTCGAATATCTGATGGATATGGACAGCGGCAAGTTCTACTTCATCGAAGTCAATCCGCGCATCCAGGTCGAGCATACGGTCACCGAAGTCGTCACCGGCATCGATATCGTCAAGGCGCAGATCCACATCCTCGAAGGCTTCGCCATCGGCACGCCGGAATCGGGCGTCCCCAAGCAGGAAGATATTCGCCTCAACGGTCACGCGCTGCAGTGCCGCATCACCACGGAAGATCCCGAGCAGAACTTCATTCCCGACTACGGCCGCATCACCGGCTATCGCTCGGCCTCGGGTTTCGGTATCCGCCTGGATGGGGGAACGGCCTATCCTGGCGCCGTCATCACCCGCTATTACGATCCGCTACTGGTAAAGGTGACCGCCTGGTCGCCGAGCCCGCAGGAGACGATCGCACGCATGGACCGGGCGCTGCGCGAATTCCGTATCCGCGGCGTGGCGACCAATCTTACCTTTCTCGAGGCGATCATCAGCCATCCGAAGTTCAAGGACAATTCCTACACCACCCGCTTCATCGACACGACGCCCGAGCTCTTCCAGCAGGTCAAGCGCCAGGACCGCGCCACCAAGCTGCTGACCTATCTCGCCGATGTCACCGTCAACGGCCATCCCGAGGCCAAGGGCCGGCCGAAGCCGAGCGCCGATGCGGCAAAGCCGGTCATTCCGCGCATTCAGGGAGAAATCGTCGACGGCACCAAGCAGAAGCTGGATGCGCTCGGCCCGAAGAAATTCGCCGAATGGGTTCGCGCCGAAAAGCGCGTGTTGCTCACCGATACGACCATGCGCGACGGCCACCAGTCGCTGCTCGCCACCCGCGTGCGGACATATGACATCGCCCGCATCGCCGGCACCTATGCCCGTGCGCTGCCGAACCTGTTCTCGCTCGAATGCTGGGGCGGCGCGACATTCGACGTTTCGATGCGCTTCCTGACGGAAGACCCGTGGGAGCGCCTCGCCAAGGTGCGCGAGGATGCGCCGAACCTGCTTTTGCAGATGCTCCTGCGCGGGGCGAACGGCGTCGGCTACAAAAACTACCCCGACAATGTCGTCAAATACTTCGTCCGTCAGGCGGCCAGGGGTGGCATCGACGTTTTCCGTGTCTTCGACTGCCTCAACTGGGTCGACAATATGCGCGTCTCGATGGATGCGGTGGCGGAAGAGAACAGGATCTGCGAAGCGGCGATCTGCTATACCGGCGATATCCTCAACTCCGCCCGCCCGAAATACGACCTGAAATATTACACGGCCCTAGCTTCGGAGCTTGAAAAGGCTGGCGCCCATATGATCGCTTTGAAGGATATGGCCGGGCTGTTGAAGCCGGCCGCAGCGACTGTGCTGTTCAAGGCGCTGCGCGAGGCAACCGACCTGCCGATCCATTTCCACACCCACGACACATCGGGCATTTCCGCAGCCACCGTTCTGGCCGCTGTCGATGCCGGCGTCGATGTGGTCGATGCGGCGATGGATGCTTTTTCCGGCAATACCTCGCAGCCCTGCCTCGGTTCGATCGTCGAGGCTTTGCGCGGTTCCGAGCGTGATCCGGGCCTCGATCCGGAATGGATCCGCCGTATCTCGTTCTACTGGGAAGCCGTGCGCAACCAGTATGCCGCCTTCGAAAGCGACCTCAAGGGCCCGGCGTCCGAAGTCTATCTGCATGAAATGCCGGGCGGCCAGTTCACCAATCTGAAGGAGCAGGCCCGCTCGCTCGGGCTCGAAACCCGCTGGCACCAGGTGGCGCAGGCCTATGCCGATGCCAACCAGATGTTCGGCGATATCGTCAAGGTGACGCCGTCTTCCAAGGTGGTCGGCGACATGGCGCTGATGATGGTGTCCCAGGATCTGACGGTTGCCGATGTCAAGAACCCGGCCAAGGATGTGTCCTTCCCGGAATCGGTCGTGTCCATGCTGAAGGGCGACCTCGGCCAGCCTCCGGGCGGATGGCCGAAGGCGCTTCAGGAAAAGGCGCTGAAGGGCGAAAAGGCCTATACGGAGCGCCCGGGTTCACTGCTGGCCGATGCCGATCTCGATGCGGAGCGCAAGGCGATCGAGACCAAGCTGGAACGGAACCTCAGCGATTTCGAGTTTGCCTCGTACCTGATGTATCCGAAGGTCTTCACCGATTACGCCCTGGCCGCCGATACCTATGGTCCGGTCAGCGTGCTGCCGACACCAGCTTACTTCTATGGCCTTACCGCCGGCGAGGAACTGTTGCCGGAGCTTGAAAAGGGCGTCTCGCTGGTGGTTCAGCATCAGGCCATGAGCGAGCCGGACGAGCAGGCGATGGTCAAGGTGTTCTTCGAGATCAACGGCCAGCCGCGCCTGATCAAGGTTCCGGATCGCAACCGCGCAGCCTCCAGCACGGCGCGCCGCAAAGCCGATCTTAGTAACGCTGCCCATCTCGGCGCGCCGATGCCCGGTGTCATATCGACAGTGACGGTCACCGCCGGCCAGACGGTGAAGTCCGGCGACGTCCTGCTCTCCATCGAAGCGATGAAGATGGAAACGGCGCTACACGCGGAAAAGGACGGCACGATCGCCGAGGTTCTGGTCAAGACCGGCGACCAGATCGACACCAAGGACCTGCTGATCGTCTACGGGGCGTAAATGCATAAAAAATGCCCGCCGCGGAAGCCGGGGCGGGCATTTCTGCAGTCTGAAAACATGGCGCCCTATTCGGCTTCGTTGGCCGGGGCTGCGTTGAGCTGGCCGTATTTCTCGGCGCCGATCTTGTTGAAGAGATCGAGCTGGGTTTCGAGGAAGTCGATATGGCTTTCCTCATCCGACAGCAACTCTTCAAACAGCTTCATGGAAACATAATCGCCCGCGTCGTGGCAGATATCGCGGGATTTCTTGTAGGCCTTGCGGGCGTCGTATTCGCCGGCGAGATCGGCCTCCAGCACTTCCTTGACCGATTGGCCGATCCGAAGCGATGCCAGGGTCTGGAGATTGGGATGGCCTTCGAGGAAGATAATGCGCGAAACCAGCTTGTCAGCATGGTGCATTTCTTCGATGGATTCGGCCCGCTCCTTCTTGGCAAGAAGCGTGTAGCCCCAATCGTCAAGCAGGCGATAGTGAACCCAATATTGGTTGACGGCACCGAGTTCGAGATACAGCGCTTCGTTAAGCTGCTCGATGACTTTTTTGTCGCCTTTCAAGATCCGCTCTCCTGTTTTCTTCATGGAATTGTTTGAGGCGTGTCATGAAATCAAATATCTGGTCACCCGTCGAGGGGCGGCCGGCGTGATATTGCTCGGTGGTGCGAATGATGATGTCGACGACATTCGGGAAACAGCCGCAGCAACGGCCGCGTTTTTCCATCGCGTGATAGACTTTTGCAGGCACGATAAGCTGCCAACAGTCCTCATCGAGCATCTCGATGATGGTGTCCCGGATGTCCTTATCGGTGATAAAATTGCAGCTACAAACCAGCATTTCGTCTGCCCGTGATACGCAACGCACTGAATTCCATTCATAAAGCAAAAGCGGATATTTAGTGTCAAGAAAAAATGCGTTCGGCCATCGCGGCGAATTCATGGCTCCATATTAGAGTAATTCTAAACCTGATAAAAAGCATCGTGTTTTCATCGGCTTAGTATTTCAAATTTCAGAGCAACTATGCTTTTGAGCGAAATTCAAGATTTCTTGAATACGAAAAAGCGGGACAATTTTTGTTACATGGTGTGAAAAATCGGCTTCGACAGCGCTGTGCAGCGACGCTCACTCCGCAGCTCACGTCACCGTGCAATTCAACCTCAGCGAAAATTTCGCCCTTTCGGCATGACGGTTGCCGTCCCGGCGATATCGCTTCGTCCCGCTTGGTCTCCGGCCTGCTTGCCGAGTGAAAATCCATCCATCCCGCTTGACCGCCTCTTCTGCCGATGATCGGCTGTCGGGCGAAGGACCTCGTCTGCCCGCTCGCACGCGCCAAAACGGCGGGCCTCACGCTGAAGCAGGCCCAGCATTGGCGTCATATCCTCGATATGATCAGCGACGACATGGATCACCCCGCTCTCGCTCTGCAGCTTACCCCTGATTTTCACCAGCCGTGCATTCATGACGACAGACCGGTACCGGTTGAATGTCTTTTCCCAGACGATGGCATTGGCAACGCCGGTTTCGTCCTCCAGCGTCATGAAAATCACACCCTTGGCCGAACCCGGCCTTTGGCGCACCAGCACAAGCCCGGCAATGGTAACGAACTGCCCACTCGCCACACTCAAAAGCCCCCTGTTCTGCAGGATGCCGTCCGCCGTCAATGTATCGCGCAGGAACGAAACCGGATGCGCCTTCAAGGACAGGGACAGATAACGATAATCCTCGATCACTTGCTCGCCCGGCAGCATTTCCGGCAGGCGGGCTTCCGGCTCCACCTGAAGATCGGCCCGGTCCGCACGGTCGAACAAAGGCAGGCTTTCCGCCGCACTCTTCGCATCCAGCGCCCGCACCGCCCAAAGTGCTTCCCGCCGCGAAAGCCCGATGGAGCCAAAGGCATCGGCATCCGCCAGCCGCTCGATATCGGATTTTTGCAATCCCGACCGCAGCCAGAGATCACGCACGGAAGTGTAGCGCCGGCCGCGGTTGGCGACGAGTTTATTCATATCGGCCTCCGAAAGTCCCTTCACCTGCCGGAAGCCAAGCCGCACCGCTCTTTTCGTCTGGATGATACCCCGCATCGAAACATGCCGCTGGTCGATCCTGTCCGCGTCGAACCCGGCTTCTTCCAGCAGGCAATCCCACTCCGAAATATTGATATCAACCGGCCGCACCTCGACTCCATGCTCGCGCGCATCGCGAACCAGTTGTGATGGCGCATAAAATCCCATCGGCTGCGAATTCAGCAATGCCGCGCAGAAAACATCGGGATAATAGGCCTTGACCCAGGAGGACGCGTAGACGAGCAGGGCAAAGGAGGCGGCATGGCTTTCCGGAAAGCCGTATTCGCCGAACCCCTCGATCTGGCTGAAGCAGCGTTCGGCAAATTCGCGGGGATAGCCGTTCCCGACCATGCCGTCGATCATATCCTTCTTGAAGGAGTTGACCTGTCCCGATCGTTTGAACGTCGCCATCGAGCGCCGCAACCGATCAGCCTTTGCAGCTGGGAAGCCTGCAGCCGTAATGGCGATCTGCATTGCCTGTTCCTGAAAGAGCGGAACGCCCAGCGTTCTTTCCAGGACCGCTTTGAGTTCGGGCTTCTGGTAGTCGATGGGCCTGTTGTTGCGCACGTCTTCCCGCCGCTTGAGATAGGGATGCACCATGTTTCCCTGGATGGGGCCAGGACGGACGATCGCAACTTCGACGACAAGATCATAGAATCTTTCAGGCCTGAGCCGCGGCAGCATGCTCATCTGGGCGCGGCTTTCGATCTGGAAGACGCCGATCGTGTCCGCCCTGCAGATCATCGCGTAGACTGCTTTGTCCGTCATGTCGCCGAAGCCGCCAAGCGTGATCTCCCGGTCATAGTGCGTTTGCAGGAGATCGAAGGCCCTCCTCAGACAGGAGAGCATCCCGAGAGCGAGAATGTCGATCTTCAGAATGCCGATCGTATCCAGATCGTCCTTGTCCCATTCGACCATGTAGCGCTTGGGCATCGCCGTCGGCATGATCGGCATGACCTCGTCCAGCCGGTCCCGCGTGATGACGAAACCGCCGACATGCTGGGTCAGGTGCCGCGGAAAGCTCATCAGCTCGGTTGCATATTTGAGAACATTGGTCGTCGTCGGATCGGAGAGATCGAGCCCTGCCGCCTTTGCCTCCCGCTCGGACAGATCCTCCGCCGACCAGCCCCAGACCGTGCTGGCGAGGGCCGATTGCACATCTTCCGACAGACCAAACGCCTTGGCCACTTCACGGCCGGCGGAACGGGCGCGATAGCTTGTCACTGCGGCCGTCAAACCGGCATGTTCGATGCCGTATTTTTCATAGATATGCTGGATGACCTCTTCGCGGCGCTCATGCTCGAAATCGACGTCGATATCCGGCGGTTCATTGCGCTCCGTCGAGATGAACCGCTCGAACAGAAGCGTCGTTATGGTGGGATCGACTTCCGTGATGCCGAGGCAATAACAGATGACGGAATTGGCAGCGGACCCGCGTCCCTGACACAGGATTTTCAGCGTGTAGCGGGCGTGATGGACGATATTGCGCACCGTCAGAAAATAATGCTCGTATTGCATCCCCTTGATGAGATCGAGTTCATAGACGATCTGCGTCGACACCTTTTCAGGAACGTTTTCCGGATAACGTTTCCGGGCACCTTCCCAAGTCAAACGCTCAAGCGTCTCCGCAGGTGTTTCTCCCTTGACGCCTTCGTCCGGATAGTTGTGCTTCAACTCATCCAGCGAGAATGACAGGTTTTTGAAGAACTTTTCCGTGTTGGCGATCGCCTTTGGATAGGCGCGGAACAGGCGCGTCATCTCGCGCGTATCCTTAAGGTAACGCTCCGCATTGGGGGCGAACCGGAAGCCAGCCTCGGCAATCGTCACATGCTCGCGGATGGCGGTGACGATATCGGCCAGGGGGCGGCGAGCGCTGTTGTGATAAAGGGGCTGGTTGCTGGCGATCAACGGGACGCGGCTGCGGGCGGCGAGTGTGGCAAGCGTGGCGAAAACCTGAGCATCCCGGCCATCATAGAAGGGCGACAGGACCATATGGAATGCCTCGCCGAAGCGTTTTCTCAGGCGATCGAGGCATTCCTCCAACTTCTTTTGTTCGCGGGCATCGTCCGGTAATGATGGATTGGGAATGAGGGCGAGCATCATCTCGTCTCCCCATTCGATAAGGTCCGCTTCGCTCAGAAGGCACGACCCTTTTTGGGTTCTCAGATTTCCGGTGCTCAGCAGGCGGCAGAGATGGGCCCAGCCTTTTCTGGTTCGTGGGAAAGCGAGAATATCCGGTGTACCATCGCAAAAGACCAGTCTTGCGCCCGGTTGAAAGGGAACGGCTTCCAGAAGCTCCTTTTCCTCTTCTCCCTTCTCGCGAAGTCCTTGATTTTCTTTAATCGTCTTTTCGTATTCCTCCTTCATTGCCCTGATCTGCGCGTGGGCTCTGACCACGCCCGCGACGGAATTCCGGTCGGCGATGCCCAGCCCGGAGAGTTTCAGGCGGGCTGCCTGCACCACCATTTCCTCCGGTTTCGATGCCCCTTCGAGGAAGGAGAAATTCGTTCGGGCGCCGATCTCGAAAAAGGCGGGTGCGGTGCTCATGCGAAGACCCCGTGCATGAACCAGCGCGGCGGCGGCATCTGCCCATAGAGACCCTCGCGGTAAATCCAGAACCGGTGGCCGGTATCGTCTTCGACGCGGAAATAGTCCCGCGCCCGCGCATCGGAGCCATCAATCCACCACTCCATGGCGAGACGCTCCGGCCCCTGGCTGCGGGAGACACGATGCAGCATGCGCCGCCAGCGGAAGCTTTCGGGCGGTCCCTCGGGCACTTCAGCAGCGGATACATCCACTGGTTCCGGCCTCGGGAAAAGCCTGAGCGGCCGCTCGCTGCGGGACCAGGAGAAGCCACTTGCCTCCGGCCTCTTGGCTGATGAAACCGCGTCGACGGCCGGAGCCGAGGTCACCGCCCGTTCAGGCACGTGGCTCTCGCGCAGGTGAAAACTCTGCAGGCAATCGGCGCCGAGACGGGCTGAAACGCGATCGACAAACCCTGCGAGAGAAGCATCCTTTTGCCGGGCGCCGTCAAAATCCTCCTGCGGTGTATCAAAGGCTTCATGCCGCAGGACGTTCAGCCGAAGGATTTCGAAACCATAGCCGGCATCGAGGTCGTCATGAACCGCCTGAAGACGCTCGGAAAAGAGCGCCGCGATCCGCTTGGGATCCCGCAAAGGCTGCGAGGTTCCGGCCGCGATGCGAAAGACCCGGCCATCGACCCTAAACAGCATCAGTTCGAAAGCCCGCCCGCCTATGCCTTTTTCCTCCAGGCTGGCTTTCAGCGAAAGGGCGATCTGACCGGTCAGATAGAGGATATCCTCCTCGGCTTGAATGGGCTCGGCAAGGCGCCGTTCGGCGGAAAGGCTGGCGACGGGCCGGCGCGGAGATACGGGCTCCTCGTCACGGCCAAGCGCCTGATCGAGCCGCAGCAGCAGCTGTGTTCCGAAACGGCGCGCCAGGGGCGCCCGGGGCGCCATGACGAGATCGCCGATCTGTTTCAAACCGAGCTTCTGCAGCGCGGCGATCGTCTGCTGATCCAGCCGGAGGGACGCGACCGGCAGGGGCGCCAGCACCGTCTCCATGTCCTCGTCTGCGATAATGCCGCCCCGCCCGAAACGGGAAGCGGCCCAGGAGAGGCCCGGCGCCGACGATATGGCGCCGCGAGCGTCGAGCCCCATATGAAAGAGCCGCGCCAGGATATCCGCAAGCAGGGCCTTTTCACCGCCGAAGAGATGGGCACAGCCGGAAATATCGAGGAAAAGTCCGTCCCGGCCGTCGAGGGCGACAAGGGGCGTATAACGATCGCACCAGTCGGCGATGCCGTCGAGCAGGCGGCGATCGGCGGCCAGGTCTTCCTCGACAACATCGAGTTTCGGGCACATGGCCCGGGCTTCCGCCACGCCCTGGTTCTTCCTGAGGCCGATCGCTTCTGCCACTTCGTCGAGCGCCGTCAGTCGCATCGCATTGTTTTGCCGCGCCGAACAGACGATGGGAGGGGCATCAGGACGCCTGATCGAGCGCCAGGACAGCCCCCAGCTCCTGCGGGCGATCCGGTCGGTTGGCAGATGCGGAAAGGCGAGAGCCAGAATGCGCTGGGAGCCTGCCCGCAGGCCAAGCGCGCTCTGGTTCACGGGCGGGGAGAAACTGACGGTCATGGGGATTCCACTCCAGATAGAGGGAGACGGGAGCCGGATTCCGGCTTTTCTCGAGGGTGAGACGGAAAACCGGATTGCCGATGCTGCCGCCAAGCACCGATCGATCCGGCAAAAGCCGGCTTTTCGCCGGTGCGGGTTCAACCAGAAAACGAAAGGAAGCGCTGCTTGCCTCCTCCTCTCCGGACTGACGCAAAAGGAGGAGCGGGCGTCCTGCCGCCTTTGCCCGCAATCCCAGCCGCCGGCTTTCGGTCAGGCCGAAATGGGCTGGATTGCCCTTCACCTCCAATATGCTGGCCGAAAAGGCGCCACTTTCGACGGCGGTTTCAGCGAGCCAGAGCGCCTCTTCCAGCCTGCGCGGCGCCGCATGCAGGAAGCGCTCCGGCTTCAGCCCGAAATCTGCAAGCCCCAGCGCATAGGGAATGCCTGTTTCCATCGATGTGACCGTATCGCTGATCCACAGAACCGGCGCGTGATCCGCCTCCGGCTGCTGCTGGATCAAGACGGCAAGCGCCAATGCAAAGCCGGTTACGGCCGTTGCATCGCGCATCAGCTGCGAACGGATTTCGGACATGCCGTTGAGGGGCAAGCCGCCTTCCAAGGCATGATCGAGCGCCGGCACGCCCAGCGGCAAACGATGGTTTTCCTTTTTCCTCGCATGGCCGCTCTCGCCGGCCAAAGCTTCCCGCCGGGCGGCGGCCGCGCAATTGCCTTCCAGCCTTGCTATCTCTTCGCGGAGCGCAAAAAGCCGCTCGCGCGTCATGGGCGTCTGCACCATGACGTCACTCCAATTCAAATTGTTCCTGTTATGTTCCTATTGATTCCAGAGCTTCCCGGAAGAGTCAACGGGAATCTCTAAGAATTTATTCCTTGAACCCCCGCATTGAAATTCAACCCTCGAAAAACGCTGATGAAATAGCTATATCAGGAGGCAAGCAAGGAGTGCCCATGGCCCGCATAGACCAGAGCGACGATTGGCGGGAACGCCACGCGCCGACAATCAGCACATTCGAATCCCTGGCGCTGGAGGCTTACAGCCACCTGCCGGAGGAATTCCGGGCGCTGGCCACCGAGCTCACCATCGAGATCGACGACTTTCCGACCGAGGATGTTTTCGAGGACATGGCGCTGGAAACGCCGTTCGATCTGCTCGGGCTGTTCGAAGGACGCGGCATCGGCGAGCGCTTCACCATGGAAACCGGCGAGATGCCGAACCGGATCCTTCTCTATCGCCGTCCGATCCTCGACTACTGGGCGGAGAACGAGGAGACGCTGGGCGACATCATCACCCATGTGCTGATCCACGAGATCGGCCATCATTTCGGCCTGTCGGACGACGACATGGAGCGGATCGAGGCCAGCGTCGAGCATGTCGGCGGCTGAGACGGGTTGAACCGCCCCAGCCGGCCGTGAAGCGTCAGTGTTCGGACAGCTTGGTGTCGGGGGTGTATTCCTTGCCCTCGACATCCTTGACGACGGCCTGGCCGCACATCATCGCCCGCGTTTCCTGGTTCCAGGCGTAGGTCGGCGAACCGTATAGTTCCCAGCCCTTGTTGAGGGCCGCCGTGACCTTGTGGCAGAAGGTTGCGTCGTCGATGGCGGTCAGCAAGCGGTAGAGTTTCAAGGGGCTTTTCCTTTTTTGTTGATAGCGTCGGCCTTGGCGGCGAGCCGCAGGGCTTGATCGAGATGAAGACGCTCGACCATCAGGCCGTTGAGATTGATGACGGCCTTATCTGCATTTGCCGGCAGCGCAAAGGCATCGATGACCGACCGGGCCTCGGCAAGGGCGGCATCGGCAACACCGAAGGCGCCGTTCGCCGGACCGATCTGGGCCGGGTGAATCAGCATCTTGCCATCGAAGCCCATGTCGCGGCCCTGGGCACATTCCGCCGCAAACCCGGCTTCATCCCTGATATCGTTGAAGACGGCATCGATGATGTCGAGGCCGCAGCTGCGGGCAGCGAGCAGGATCTGCATCAGCCAGGCAATGAGGTAGGTCCGGCCGGGCAGGGCGGGCACGCCGGTGTCCTTGCGCAGGTCATTCAGCCCCGGCACGAAACAATCGAGCCTGCCGCCGCGGGTGCGGCCGGTTTCGGCAATCGCCGCCGCGTTGAGCACGCCGCGCGGGGTCTCGATCATCGCCCAGAGACGCAGGTTGTCCGGCGCATCGTTTTCCGACAGGACGTCCGCGACCGCCTGGATATCCTGCGGGCTTTCGACCTTGGGCAGCAGGATGGCATCGGGCAAAAGCGTCAAGGCGAAAGCCAGATCCTTTTCCCCGAAGGGCGTCCTCAGATCGTTGATCCGGACGATCACTTCGATGTCGCTGCGCCGCTCCCGCTTCAGATGAGCAGCCAGCGTCTGGCGGGCGGCGACCTTCTTGTCGATGGAAACGGCATCCTCGAGATCGTAGATCACCGCGTCACAGGCAAGGGTGGCGACCTTGGCAAGGGCGCGGGCGTTATCGGCGGGCACGCACAGCACGGAGCGGCGCAGGCGGGCGGGGTGACGGTCAATGGGCGAATTCATGCAGCTTTTGTGCCCGGCTTTCGCCATTTTCGCAAGGCAGACCTGTAATACGGAAGTAGGTCTTGCAACGCGGGGCGGGCGGGCCCACATTTCAGGCAACGAAAGGTGACGACAATGCAAAGCATACGCTCTCTCCTCCTGACAATCGCAGGCATCGCATTCACGCTGATGGCCTTCGTGTTTACCGCCTCGCTCGGATTGGCCCTCGTCGGCATCGTCTCGGTGGTCATGATCGGCACCACGATTGCGGCACGGTTTGCGCCCAAGCCGGTGCGCGCCACTGCCAACCGCAATTCCGGGCGCCAGCAGCGCGAACCGCGCATCTGGAACGACGGACGCGGCACGATCATCGACCTGTGAAACGCGTAAAGCCGCCTTTCAACCTCCCGGCATGCAGATTCTCCTTCATTTCGGCGTGAAATTGCTCTAAACGCTGGGCGGAAATTTTTCCGCCCCGTTGAAATCGAAGGCCATTGCCATGGACAAGTTCGTCAAGCTCACCGGCGTTGCCGCGCCGCTCCCCGTCGTCAACATCGACACGGACATGATCATTCCGAAGGATTACCTGAAGACGATCAAGCGCACCGGGCTCGGCACCGGACTTTTCGCCGAAGCCCGCTATCATGAAGACGGCTCGCTCAACGAGGATTTCGTCCTCAACAAGCCCGCCTACCAGAATGCCAAGATCCTGGTCGCCGGCGACAATTTCGGCTGCGGTTCGTCGCGCGAGCACGCTCCCTGGGCGCTGCTCGATTTCGGTATCCGCTGCGTCATCTCGACCTCGTTTGCCGATATCTTCTACAACAACTGTTTCAAGAACGGCATCCTGCCGGTCGTCGTTTCGCCTGAAGACCTGGAGAAGCTGATGGATGACGCCTCGCGCGGCTCCAACGCTATCCTGACGGTCGATCTTGAAAGCCAGGAGATCACCGGTCCGGACGGTGGCAAGATCACCTTCGAACTCGACGCGTTCCGCCGCCACTGCATGCTGAACGGCCTCGACGATATCGGCCTGACGCTGGAAAAGGCAACGGCCATCGACACGTTCGAAAAGGCCAATGCGGCTTCGCATCCCTGGGCAGCCTGAACCCCCGATGCCCAGTCCGCGAAAACTGATCTCTTCGGGCTCGCCGTTTGAAAAGACGGCGGGTTATTCGCGGGCCCTCGTGCAGGGTGACTGGTGCTTCGTTTCCGGTACGACCGGCTACGACTACCAGACGATGACCATGCCGCAGACGGTGGAAGAGCAGACCCGCAACTGCCTGAAGACGATCGAGGCGGCACTGACCGGCGCCGGTTTTTCGCTCAAGGATGCGGTGCGCAATCATTATTACGTAACCGACGCCGCCTTTGCCGATGTCGTCTTCCCGATCCTGGGCGAAGCCTTCGGCGATATCCGCCCGGCGGCGACGATGGTGGTCTGCGATCTGATCCGCCCGGAAATGCTGATCGAGATCGAAGTCACCGCCTTCAAGGGCTGAGCCGATCAGTCCTCAACGAAGGGCGGCCCCAAGGGCTCTTCCAACCCTGCCCTTGCCAATTCCCGGTGATAATAGAGAAACACGCGGCGCCGGAATGCGATCATCTCGCGCTCCTCATCCGTCTTTGCCTTTGCAAGACCCGCCGCGAACGCTTCCGGGGTGGCCAGCTCAACCGTATCAGTCACAAAATTCAGCATCTCCCTGGTTTCCTCGGTTTTCATGGGGCGGACACACAGAACTAAACCGCTTGCGGCCACCCTGCCGAGACAATGACCATCGCGACGGCAGCGGCGTACACGGCAGCGGAGATGATTGAGCCAGACCGTCGTGGCCACGCGCAGGAAGACAGCCGATGAGGGCGAGGGGGGCGGGGGTTTGATATAGGGCATAACGGTTCTTCCTCTTATCGGCTGATCGGGACGACAGCAGAAAACATCCCCGCGCGGTGTCCGCCGTGGTTTTCAAAATCGGTTCATTCGGACGGGGCACTGGAAACCGCCTCTAATGAGTTAATATAATTGACGCCTTCCAGCGCCCCGTTTGGCGTTCTCTCGGGAGCTTTCCTCCCTACAGACCCCGACTCTGGATTCTCTGACCCGGGACGATCGTCGCGACATAGGTTTCCGGTTCCGGCATTCAGCATCACGGTTCCGGTACGTCGCGCTTCCCATCCCGGCATGTGCACCACACAGATGCGCCCGCCCCAGAAGGACAGGGGGAATCCATTTTCCGGGGGCTCTCCTTCCGGTCCGCCTGACGTTCGCAGCCTCCTTGCGAAGACCACGAGGCTTTACGTGGAGCGCCAGCTCTGCCTCGCCGCAAACGTCTTGCGGTGCATCCGTGACAGAACGCCATGATCATGACACGGTTTTTCAGGGCGGGGATTTTGGGGGAAGAAAATTCCGATAAAACTGTTCGATATCAACGCAGAGACATGTAGCATCCCGTTTGAACATACACGCCAAAAAGGGAAAACCCATGCTTTTGAGAATGGAAGCAAAACTCGCCGGTGTCTGCACGCCGGTTTTCACCAGCCATCCGGTCCGCTGGCTGGGGCTCCTGGCACTCTGCTCGATTTATATCCTGAGTGGCGTGACCAAACTGCTGGATTTCGGCGCCGCCGTCGCCGAGATGGAACGATACCAACTTTTGCCGGCAAGGCCGATCGCCGCCGTGGTCATCCTTTTCCTGTTGAGCGCTTCGGCGATGGTCATCAGCGGCTTCTGCCGCTGGATCGGCGCGCTTTCCCTGGCGGTGTTTACGGTGCTTGCGACATTCATTGCCTTGCGCTTCTGGGAGCTGCCGCTGGGGCAGGAGCGTTTCATGACGATGAACTTCTTCTTTGAACATCTCGGGCTGGCCGGAGCCTTTCTTCTCGTCGCCTGGTACGATCTGCACAAATGGCGCCGGGGCGAGAAGGACTGGAGCTGATCTGCATACCCCTGTTCAATCGGCTTTGCTGCATGTGCCTTAATCGTGTTGCGGCCGACATGAACGGCAGGCATTCTGTTGTCTTGCCTTTCACCCCGTCCTCACAGAAGGAAACGCACGAATGAGCAGCATCACCACAAACGACGGAACGGAAATCTTCTACAAGGATTGGGGCCCGCGCGAGGCGCAGCCGATCGTCTTTCACCACGGCTGGCCGCTGAGCGCCGACGACTGGGACAACCAGATGCTGTATTTTCTGGCTCAGGGGTTCCGCGTCATCGCTCATGACCGCCGCGGCCACGGACGCTCGACGCAGACATCGGCCGGCCACGAAATGGACACCTACGCCGCTGATGTCGCGGCTCTCGCTGAGGCGCTGGACCTCAAGAATGCCTTTCATGTCGGCCACTCCACCGGCGGCGGCGAGGTTGTCCATTATGTGGCGCGTGCCAAGCCGGGCCGTGTCGGCAAAGCCGTCATCGTCGGTGCCGTTCCGCCGGTCATGGTGAAATCGGACAACAACCCTGGCGGGCTTCCGATCGATGTCTTTAACGGCCTGCGTAGCGCATTGCTTGCAAACCGTGCCCAGTTCTTCATCGATGTCCCGGCCGGTCCGTTCTACGGCTTCAATCGTCCGGGCGCCAAGGTTTCCCAAGGGCTGATCGACAATTGGTGGCGGCAGGGAATGATGGGGGGTGCAAACGCGCATTACGAATGCATCAAGGCCTTTTCCGAGACTGATTTCACCGAGGACCTCAAGACGATCGAGGTTCCGGTGCTGGTCTTGCACGGAACCGACGACCAGATCGTGCCCTATGAGGACTCCGCGCCGCTTTCGGCGAAGCTCCTCAAGAACGGAACGCTCAAGAGCTACGAAGGGCTTCCGCACGGCATGCTCTCGACGCATCCCGACATCCTCAACCCCGATATGCTCGCCTTCTTCAAGGCATAGCGCCTCGAGAACCGAAAACCCGGCTGCAGGGACAGCCGGGTTTTCGGGGAGAAAGTCAGGGCAGTGGAACTTATTCGCAGACGCGAATCTTCTTGACGATCAGGTTGCCGTCATAATCGTAGGTTCTGACCTTCTTGACGTAGCAATAGGGCTGGCAGTCGTCGTTGTAGTAACCGGCCTGCGAAGGCGCGGCGAAAGAAGCGGCGGCAATGATGGCAACGGCAGCGGTCAGAACGAACTTGCGCATGCGGGGTCTCTCCTTGAAATCGTGCGGACGAGCCTCCCTCATCCAGTGACCGGACAATCCCACAGACCGGGCATCGGCGCTGTTCCGGATGGAACAGGATTTCTTATCTTCGCGGTTTGCCCGCAAAGAGAAGCATGTCCAAAGTGGACCGCAAGATCGCGATCACCGAGCGGATGAGTTTACACATTGTTCGTTCCATCGGCAGGACCGGAAAAAATGCCGGTCGATGGAAGTTATTCACGTTCTGGCAGCCCCGCCCGTTCCGGCGGGAACTGACAGTGCGCGCACAATTCTTTCCGGAACTGCATTTTCCTTGAACGGAAGTTGCGTTAAGAACGCGCCAACATCTGACAAGCCCACCCTTCGATAAGAGGAATGCCCCATGACAGTGCGCAATCTTTTCCTTCTGCCCGGCGACGGCATCGGCCCGGAAGCCATGGCGGAAGTCCGCAAAATCATCGCCTATATGAACGCCGAAATGGCCGGCGGCTTTACGACCGACGAAGGCCTGGTCGGCGGCTCGGCCTATGACGCACACGGCGCGGCGATTTCCGATGCCGACATGGAAAAGGCGATGGCAGCGGACGCTGTTCTTTTCGGCGCCGTCGGCGGCCCGAAATGGGATGACGTTCCCTATGAAGTGCGTCCGGAAGCGGGCCTCTTGCGCCTGCGCAAGGACATGCAGCTGTTTGCCAACCTGCGCCCGGCGATCTGCTACCCGGCGCTTTCGGATGCCTCATCGCTGAAGCCCGAACTGGTGGAAGGCCTCGATATCCTGATCGTGCGCGAACTGACCGGGGGCGTCTATTTCGGCGAGCCCAAGGAAATCATCGATCTCGGCAACGGCCAGAAGCGCGGCATCGACACGCAGGTCTACGACACCTACGAGATCGAGCGCATCGCCGGCGTTGCCTTCGAACTGGCCCGCACTCGCAACAACCGCGTCTGCTCGATGGAAAAGCGCAATGTGATGAAGTCGGGTGTATTGTGGAACCAGGTGGTGACTGCGACGCACAAGGCGAAGTATTCCGACGTCGCACTCGACCACATGCTGGCCGATGCCGGCGGCATGCAGCTGGTTCGTGCGCCAAAACAGTTCGACGTGATCGTCACCGACAACCTGTTCGGCGACATGCTGTCGGACGTTGCCGCGATGCTCACCGGTTCGCTCGGCATGCTGCCGTCGGCTTCGCTGGGCGCACCCGATGCCAAGACCGGCAAGCGCAAGGCGCTTTATGAGCCCGTACACGGCTCGGCTCCCGACATCGCCGGCAAGGGCATTGCCAATCCGATCGCCATGATTGCCTCGTTCGCCATGTGCCTGCGCTACTCCTTCAACCTCGTCAAGGAAGCCGACAACCTGGAAAAGGCCATTGCCAACGTGCTCGACAAGGGCATCCGCACCGGCGACATCATGGCCGATGGTGCCCGCAAGGTCGGCACCGTCGAAATGGGCGATGCGATCCTTTCCGAATTCAAGGCGCTTTCGGCGTAAATTTCGCCGGATCGAACGTATTGGGCGGCATCCGGGTCATGGGTCCGGATGCCGTTTTTGTTTGCTGGACTTGATTGGTTGCCCACGAGGCAACAGATAGGTCTAACGGTTGCCATTCTCCCCGGTCATCCTCAGGCTTGACCCGAGGATGACGGAAAACGGGGGCCGGACAACGAAAAGCAGCGAAGGCCGGCGTAAAACAAGTCGAGAAACCGCCTCCATGAACCGACCGCTTTCCTCTTCCCTCTGGCTTTTGCTGGCGGCGGCCGTTCTGGTCGCTGCGCTGCTTCCCTTTGACGGTACGATTTCGCAGTGGGCGCAGGGGCTGCCGGGTGGGGTTGTCTCCTTCAACGAACGGATCACCGATTTCGGCACCTTCGCCTGGATGATCTATGGTTCCGGCTCGATGGTCATCATCGCCTATATCCTGCATCGTGTGGTGCGCAGCGACGGGTTTTCCTCAAAGATGAAGACCGCGTGGCGGTTGGCGCTGTATTTTTTCGTGACGATCGGCAGCGCCAGCGCTCTGGTTCATCTCCTGAAACTGGTCATCGGGCGAGCCCGACCGGAACTTTTCCTGGAGTATGGCGCCCATAGCCTGACGCCCTTTGCCAATGCATGGTTGTTCGAGAGCTTTCCGTCCGGTCATTCGGCCGCGGTCGGGTCGTTCTTCGGCGCCTTTGCGCTGCTGGCGCCGCGGCTGAGGATCGTCTTTGCGCTCGGCGCGCTGACAATCGGCATCACCCGGATCGTCGTTGGCGCGCATTATCCCAGCGACGTGGCGGCCGGGCTTCTGGTGGGTCTTTGGACGGCGCTGATGACGGCATTCTTCTTTGCCCGGCAGAACTGGCTGTTCCGGCTGGATGACGCCGGCTGGCCTCGAACAAAGGTGTAGCCCGCCCGCCACCGCAATCCCTTTTGCATATCTGTCAAACCGGCGTGATCTGGCTGTAACACAGCTAAATTAGACACTGTGCTGCGGCAGGCCAGGGGCAGCGAACGGGGCGCGGATCAGGATGATGGACACATTGCTCGCGGCTTGCGGGGTTAGGCCGAGATCGCCGGAAAGCCGGTGCCAGGCGCTTGTCAGCCCGCTCTATCATTTCTGCTGTCTCAATCTCATCTTCATTGCCTTTGCGCTGTTCGATACCTGTGTCGGCGCGGCTGCAGGTCGTTTTCCGGCGCTGACGATCGAATTCGGGCGAACCTTCACCGATGTCGGCAAATCCGGCTGGATCCTGCTCATTGCCGGCTATGTATTCCTTGCAGGCTTAGCCACGCTGAAGCAAAGCGCGGCAGGCAAGGCACCTGAGGCGGCCCGGTTGCTGACGGCAGCGGCAGCCTATGTCTTCGTCACGATCGCCCTGTCCGGCTTGACGGCCAATGTCCTGAAACGGGTGATCGGGCGGGCGCGGCCGCAATTCTTCGAAGAGCAAGGGATCTTCAGCTTTTCGCCGTTTGCCAACAGCGCCGCCTATGAAAGCTTCCCGTCCGGCCATGCCACGACCGCAGCCGCTCTTTTCGTCGCCTTGGGATTTCTGGTACCGCAGATGCGCGTACCGCTGCTGATCGCCGGTATCTGGATCGGGCTGGCACGGGTGATTGTTGGCGCCCACTATCCGAGCGATGTCATCGCCGGCCTGGCGCTCGGCGCCTGGTTCGCGCTCGCCGTCGCCGCGCAATTCGCCCGCTACGGCATTCTCTTCACCATCAATGGCGCCGGCTGGCCGGAACCGCGCTATCCGCACGCCACCATTCCGCAGGCGCAAGCCGCCGGAACATTGTCTACCGATCGGGCATGAAAAAACCCGGCACCAGGGGAAGTGCCGGGCTCAGTTTGCGGGAGAGGCCTTGGGCTATTCCATGGCGTGAATATCGCGATCCTTGGTCTCGGGCAGGAACAGCATGCCGATCACCAGCGTGATGCCGGCAAACACGATCGGGTACCAGAGGCCGTAGTAGATATCGCCCTGGGCAGCGCTCATGGCGAAGGCCGTTGCCGGAAGCAGACCGCCGAACCAGCCGTTGCCGATATGGTAGGGCAGGGACATGCCGGTATAGCGGATGCGGGTCGGGAAGAGTTCGACCAAAAGTGCGGCGATCGGGCCATAGACCATCGTCACATAGATGACGAGGACGGTCAGAACCGCGATGATGGTGATCCAGTTCACCCGGGCCGGATCGGCGACCATGGCGAACGCGCCGCCCTTGTCGATGGTGTAGACAGGCATTTCGGTGACACCGGTTGCTTCTTCAGCCGTCAAAAGCTTGGCCGCAACCAGCTGTTCGCCGGTCATGGCCGCCTTGTCGCCGCCGCGAACGGCCGCGGCATCGAGCGCCAGCTCCGGATTGGCGGCAACGAAGCCGTCCAGCTTGCTTTCCGGAACCTTCGCAGCGCCACGAACGAGCGGATAGCCGCTGTCATGGAGCGCCATGTTGATCTGCTTTTCGAAGGCGGCACCCGTTGCCTTGGCCTTGTCGCCGGCGGCAATCGCGTCATAGCCGGTGATCGTTGCTTCGCCGATCTTGACCGTTGCAGCCGAGCCGGCGGCGCCGGGAACGACGTCATATGGAACCGAATTGCGCGTCAGGAACGAGGTCGCGATATCGCAGGATGTCGTGAACTTTGCCGTGCCGGTCGGGTTGAACTGGAACTTGCAGTCGCCCGGGGCGGCGGTAACGGTTGCGCGGATGGTTTCCTGGGCTTGCGCCAGCGCCGGATTGCCGGCCCATGTCAGCGCCTTGAACAGCGGGAAGTAGGTAAGCATGGCAAGCAGCAGGCCGGCCATGATGATCGGCTTGCGGCCGATCTTGTCGGAGAGCCAGCCGAAGAAGACGAAGAAGCCGGTGCCGATGAGCAGCGAGCAGGCGACCATGATGTTTGCCGACTGCCCGTCAACCTTCAGGATGTTCTGCAGGAAGAACAGCGCATAGAACTGGCCGGAATACCAGACGACCGCCTGGCCGACGACGGCACCGAACAGAGCGAGAAGCGCTATCTTGGCGTTTCTCCACTGGCCAAAGGCTTCCGTCAGAGGCGCTTTGGAACCCTTGCCCTCTTCCTTCATCTTCTTGAAGGCCGGAGATTCATTCATCTTCAGACGGATCCACACGGAAACGCCAAGCAGAAGGCAGGAGAGCAGGAACGGGATGCGCCAGCCCCAGGCCGCAAAGGCTTCCTTGCCAAGCAGCATCTGCACCGAAACGATGACCACCAGCGACAGGAACAACCCGAGCGTCGCCGTCGTCTGGATCCACGAGGTGAAATAACCGCGTTTTCCCTGTGGCGCGTGTTCGGCGACATAGGTGGCAGCACCGCCATATTCGCCACCGAGCGCCAGACCCTGCAGCATGCGCAGGGCGATCAGAAGGATCGGTGCGGCAATACCGATCGAGGCGGCACCGGGCAGGACGCCGACGAGGAAGGTCGACAGGCCCATGATCACAATGGTGACGAGGAAGGTATATTTGCGGCCGACGAGATCGCCGAGCCGCCCGAAGACCAGGGCGCCGAACGGACGCACGAGGAAGCCTGCTGCAAAAGCGAGCAGGGCGAAGATGTTACGGGTGGTTTCCGGATATTGGGAAAAGAAGGTCGCGCCGATATAGACGGCCAGCGAACCGTAGAGATAGAAATCGTACCACTCGAAGATCGTGCCGAGCGAAGAGGCGAAAATCACCTTCTTCTGCTCGCCTGTCATCGGTGCACTCTTTGCACCGGGCGCTGCTGCGACATCTGCCATTTCGTTTGTCCTCCACTCAAAAACGGCTTTGTGCGCACCCTCAATTGCCTCCGAATCCTCCCTGATTCCGAAGCGGAATGCGCCATGAGACCAAAATGGCAGAAAACACCCCGAGGTGGCAGAGCGGCTTTGGGATTATGACTTTAGTCGAATGCCGCAGATCAGGCGCGAAGGGCAGCAGCCGGAGACTGGCGATAGGCCAGAAGTGCTGGCGCAAGCGCAAGAATGGCGGAGAACACGACGATGACGGCCAAGCTTTTCAGATCGTCGCGGATAAAGCCGACCGGCAGGAGAACGCCGCTTTCGCCTGAAAACATCATCGACAGCATCACCGCCGCGCCGTAGCCGATGGCAAAGCCCAGGGCAATGCCGAGCGCGATGAGAATGAAAAGTTCCAGCCAGACGACCGTCAGCACCGCCGATTGCGGCGCGCCGAAAGCCCTCAGCGCGCCGATCTGCCGGCGGCGCTGGCCGATATGCATGACGGTGACCATCAGGACGGCGGCGGCAACCAGGATCTGCGCACCGGCGGCGACCGCCGACAGGACGCGCTTGGCATCCCCGAGCGTCGCATAGAGATTGGTCAGGACTTCGCCGGGAAAGACAGCGAGCGTGCCGTTGCCGCGATAGTCCTGGCGCAGCTTATAGGCGTCGGCGATGGTTTTCGGCTTGACGAGGATCGCCGGAAGGCCGGGAGTTTTGGCCGTCCACCGTTCATCGAGTGGCGCATCGGGATCGATATGAGCGTGCTCGTGACCATCGTCGTGATCGTCATGCCCGGGCTCTTTCGCGTGATGAGCCCCGCCCGCGCCGGCTGCGTGATCATCCTCCTGCGCAGCCATTCCATGCAGGCTCCAGACCGACTGGATCGGCACCAGGATCGCCCGGTCCCAGGATGTGCCGGTAGACGCCATCCGGCCCGTGATGCGATAGGCGAGTTCGGTGTGGGTTTCGCCGCCAAGCATGGCGAGCCCATGCGCCGGCTTCACCGCGTAGCCGAGCGGCAGCGTCACGGCGGCACCGATGACGGCTTCGCCCGCCTTTGAGAACACCCGCCCCTCCGACATTTCTGCCAGATTGGCGGTGAGTGCTGTGGATGTGCCGACGATCGGATAGCCGGAGAAGGAATCGCCGAAGCCGACGGGTGCTGCCCAGGAGACGCGCGGATCGCCGGCAAGCTTGGCCAACACATCGCCCGGCATCAGGGGCAGGGGAGAGGGCTGCAGGAAGACCGAGGAGAGAAGCAGTTGCGTTTCGCTACCCGGTGCGCCGACCACCAGATCGAACCGGTCGGCTGCACGGGCGCTGCCGAGCCTGAGTGCCCGTTCCTGCAGCGTGACGGCGACGCCAAGCGCCGTGGCAAAGGCAATCAAAAGGACGACGACCAGCGAACCGGCCCACAGACGGCGCAGATCCGCGAGAATGAAGCGGGTCATGCCGCCATCTCCCGGTGCTCGCGATCCGAGGCGATCCGGCCGGACGACAGGGTGATGCGGCGATCGAGCCTATCGGTCAATCGCGGATCGTGCGAGACGACAATGAGCGTGCTTTCATTGCTGACGGACAGATCGATCAACAGACGGGCAACGGCATCGCCGCTGTCGCTGTCGAGGCTTGCCGTCGGCTCGTCGGCGATCAGCACGCCCGGCTTTCGAAGCAACGCCCGGGCAATCGCGACGCGCTGCATTTCGCCGCGCGACATGGTTTCGACCTTCTGCCCGGCGCGGCAAAGGCCGACGGCATAAAGCAGCATCAACGCCCGATCCGGATCGTCCGGCTGCATCGCGCGTGACAGGCGAGCGGGCAGAAGGATGTTATCGACCGCACTCAAGCCCGGGAAAAGATGGAAATCCTGCATGACGAGACCGATATGGGCGCCGCGCCAGCGATCGCGGCTGCGCTCGGACATCGCTGCGATATCCGTGCCGCTCCAGCGGATGGCGCCACCGGCTGCGCAGCGCTCCAGCCCGGTCAGGATATTGACCAGCGTGCTTTTGCCCGAGCCGGAAGCGCCGGTGACCGCGACCCGGCTACCGGCGACGATGGAAAGAGAGGGGATATCGAGGACCGGGGAGAGGAGGCCCGGGTAGGAAACGGAAATCCGGCTAAGGTCGAGTGACAGCATCGCTATACCGAAGCGTATTCGGCGTTGCGCAGCCGCAGCAGGCTGACAAAACCGGTTTCCGGATCGGTCCACGACCCGAACTCGAGAACGCCGCGCGCCTCGATCGCCTGCGACGGCTGCACGAACGTCTGCTTTTCACCGAGATAGACGACGACGATATTATCCGGCCAGTCGGCATCCGACGAGCAGAAGGGGCAGAGCGACATCGGAATTTCCGTGAGCACGAAGAAAGCGGCTTCGGCCTTGAGCGGCGGCGCCATGAAGCCCTTGATCGTTATCTCCTGACCGGCCAGCGACTTCACCTTTTCGGAGAACTCCAGCCCGAGAACGCCGAACTTGCTGTAGAGCTCATCGAACGACAGGGACGGAATGGCGGCCGCGGCCGACCGCGTCATCGCCAGAAGCGGCAAGCCTGCGAGCAATGACAGCACCGCGCGGCGGGTCGTTTGTGGGTCAAGACAGGTCATAGGGCGATCTCCTTGCGGAGCGGCCGCGGCTTAAAACCACGGCCTGAACCAGAAAAACAGAATCCGGCGGGCTGCTGTACAAGCCCGCCGGACGCGATCACAGATCAGTTGGTCTGTTTTACACCGAGCGCCAGGGTATCGGCGAGAACGCGGTAGATATCGCTTTCTTCCATATAGCCCTTGAAGCCTTCGGCACCCGGACCGGCTGCCTGAAGAACCACGTCATCGACGGAATGCACGCCGCTATCGCCGCTCTTCGGGATATTGCCCTGTACGAACACAGCACCAGGAACGTCCTTGTAGGCCTCGTTGGCGACGTATTCCTTCTTTTCGTTCTGGATCGCCGGAACGAAGGGGCCATCGAGCTTCGGGCGGAAAGTCTCGTAGTGGTCCGGGCCGTTATTGGCGCTCAGGAACAGGCGGCGCGTGACGTCGACCTTGTCCGGATAACCATCCTTGTTCTCGTCGGTATAGTTCGGGAATCCGGCTTCGGCGTAGGTCCCGACCTTTTCGCGCATTTCAGTGCCCGGCTTTTCGTCATCGACGGTGCCGATGATCGAAACGCCGTGCGCATGGTCGCCGGTGACGACGATCAGCGTGTCCGGATGGCTCGCGGCGAACTCGCGGGCAACGCCGACCGCCTTGTCGAACTCGATGGTTTCAACGAGCGCGCGATCCCAGTCCAGCGGGTGGGACATCTTGTCGATATTGGCGCCTTCAACCATCAGGAAGAAGCCTTCGTCATTCTTCGACAGTTCGCCGAGCGCAGCCTTGGTCATGTCAACCAGGCCCGGCTGGTTCGGAAACTTTTCGACCGTGCCCTTTTTCAGAAACTCGCGGTCGAGCGTCGTATCCATGTTGCCGGTGTGAAAGAGGCCAAGGATCTTGCCGGTGTTGGTGCCGGTTGCGGTCTGCAGCTCGGACTTGTCGGTTGCGAGCGTGTAGCCGGCTTCCTGGAACAGCTTGATATAGTCCTTGTCGTCCTTGCGCTTCGAGCCGGGGACATCCTTGCTGAGGAAATAGGCCGAGCCACCGCCGAGGATGACATCGGGCTTGACGTCGAACATCATGCCGACGATCTGTTCCTTTTCAGCGCGCTTGCGGGTGTGGGCAACGACGGCAGCCGGCGTCGCATCTTCGATCTCGGCGGTCGAGACGATGCCGATCGACTTTTTCGTCTGGCGGCGGATGGCTTCGGCAATGGTTTCAACCTTCGGATCATCGAAGCTGTCGGGCGTGCGGTCGCCATAGACGCCGAGCGCGTTGACGGCCGTCTTGTGGCCGGTCATGTAGGCCGACATGGTGTTGGCGCTGTCGGTGGCGATCGCTTCGGTCGACGAGGTGCCGACGAAAGCCATATGATCGAGGTCGTCCATGTTGAGGCGGCCGTTGGCCTTACCTTCGGTCATGCCCTTGGACATGATGCGGGCGCCGGTGCGATGGGCAACAGACAGGCCATCGCCGAGCAGGAAGATGATGTTCTTGGCCTTCTGGGTTTCGCCGGTGTTGTAGACGTCCCAGGTGACCGACTTCGATTCTGCGCCGGCGGTCACTTCGATCTTGTAGGCGCCTTCGGTCGGCAGGATGAGACCGCGAGCGATCAGGGCCGAGCCCAAGATCTTGTCTTCCTTGCCTTTTTCTTCGGCAACGAATTCGGCTTCCTTGCCCAGGACAGTCTTGTAGTCCTGACCGTTGACGGTGATCTTGACGTCTTCCGGCTTGACGACGGACTTGAACTCGACCTTGAAGTCGAACGGCGAACCGGCAAGAATCGTTGCACGATCGAGCGGATAGACGGTGGCGGCCTGCGCGGCCCCAGCGAGGAATGTCGTGGCGGCAAGCGCCGACAGAAGCATACGCATGGAAAACCCCTTGTGGTTTCGTTTCGAGCTGACGGCCCGCAATAGTCACCGCGGATGACATCGGCATGACGCTTCAGTAACGTTTTGAAGGCAGGGGTGCCGCACGCCTTCCTGCCGGGCGTTCTCAGCTTTCTGTTGACTCTACGTCAAAACCGCGTATGAGCAGCAGCGGAAAAGGAACCACCATGCACCGTTTTGGTTACGCCATCGCTGCGCTGATCGCCCCGGCATTCGCTGCCGGGCGGGTTCGTTCTTTCTCGATTTTTTCCAAAACAACGGCCAAAACGACGACGAAAACCGTCTGACGTCTCTGGCCACCGCTCTCTCCCCGGTACGGCCGGGGACCTGAAACCCGCGCCCCTGGCCGGCGGGTTTCTCCCCAAAGCCCCGCGGAGAGACAGAAAGAGAGCAAAGACAATGGGTTTCAAGATTGCCATCGTAGGTGCGACCGGAAACGTCGGCCGGGAAATGCTGAACATCCTGGAAGAGCGCGGCTTTCCGGCTGACGAAGTCGTGGCACTGGCCTCGGCCCGCAGCCAGGGCACTGAAGTTTCCTTCGGCGACAAGACGCTGAAGGTGAAGAACCTTGAGAATTACGACTTCTCCGACACCGACATCTGCCTGATGTCGGCCGGCGGTGCCGTATCGCTCAAGTGGTCGCCGAAGATCGGCGCGCAGGGCTGCGTCGTCATCGATAACTCGTCCGCCTGGCGCTACGACCAGGACGTGCCGTTGATCGTTCCGGAAGTAAACCCGGACGCCATCACCCAGTTTACCAAGCGCAACATCATCGCCAACCCGAATTGCTCGACCGCGCAGCTCGTGGTCGCGCTGAAGCCGCTGCATGATTTCGCCAAGATCAAGCGCGTCGTCGTTTCGACCTACCAGTCGGTTTCCGGCGCCGGCAAGGAAGGCATGGACGAGCTGTTCAACCAGACCCGCGCCGTCTTCGTCGCCGATCCGGTCGAATCGAAGAAGTTCACCAAGCGCATCGCCTTCAACGTCATCCCGCACATCGATGTGTTCATGGAGGACGGCTATACGAAGGAAGAGTGGAAGGTTCTGGCCGAGACCAAGAAGATGCTCGACCCGAAGATCAAGGTCACCTGCACCGCCGTGCGCGTTCCGGTCTTCATCGGCCATTCGGAATCGGTCAACATCGAATTCGAGAACGAGATCAGCGCCGACCAGGCCCGCGACATCCTGCGCGAAGCGCCGGGCTGCCTCGTCATCGACAAGCATGAGAACGGCGGCTACATCACGCCTTACGAGAGCGCTGGCGAAGACGCGACCTATATTTCGCGTATCCGCGAAGACGCAACTGTCGAGAACGGCCTGAACATCTGGGTCGTTTCCGACAACCTGCGCAAGGGCGCCGCCTTGAACGCCATCCAGATTGCCGAGCTTCTCGTCAATCGCGGCCTCATCAAGGCGAAGAAGCAGGCCGCCTGACATAAAGTCTAACGAATAAAAGCCTCGCATGATCCGTTAAACGGGGTGCGGGGCTTCTTTGTAAAAAGGCAACTGCGACGATTTTTCATAGTCAAAAGGAGGATTCACGTGAAACACGTCCTCCCGATACTGTGCCAGCGTCGTGACAGAGGCCGCAAAGACTGGCATTTTGCGGACACAAATTTGGATTCGGGCAATACGGGGTTTTTCATGCGCAAGGCAAAGTGCGTACTGGCAGGTTTCACGGCGATGATAGCGGCGGCAATTCTGCCTTCCGTTGCATCGGCCGCACAGTGCAGCAACACATCGGCAGGCTTCGACGCCTGGGTCGAGGACTTCAAGGGCGAAGCCGCGGGCCGCGGCATCAGCCCGGCTGCCCTCAACAAGGCCTTCGCCAACGTCACCTACAACAAGGCGACGATCCGCGCCGACCGTGGCCAGAAGAGCTTCAAGCTGTCGCTCAACCAGTTCATGCAGAAGCGTGGCGGCCAGACGATCATTTCGCGCGGCAAGAAGATGAAAGCGCAGAACGCTGCTCTCTTCGATTCGATCGAAAGCCGCTACGGCGTTCCGGCCGGCCCGATCATCGCAATCTGGGGCATGGAAACCGGTTTCGGCGGCTTCATGGGCAAGGAACATACGCTCTCGGCCGTTTCGACGCTGGCGTTTGACTGCCGCCGTTCCGACTATTTCACCGACCAGCTCTATGCGGCGCTGGCCCTCGTGCAGCGCGGCGACCTCAGCCCGGACGCGCGCGGTGCCGCCCACGGCGAAATCGGCCAGACACAGTTCCTGCCCGCCAACGTGCTGAAATTCGGTGTCGACGGCGACGGCAACGGCCATATCGACATGGTTCGCTCCAAGGCTGACGCGCTTGCCTCGACCGCCAACTTCCTGCGCGGCCACGGCTGGAGCGCCGGTGGCGGCTACCAGCCGGGCGAGGGCAATTTCGGTGCGATCCAGGGCTGGAACGCCGCCAGCGTCTATCAGCAGGCGATCGCCATCATCGGCGCCGAAATCGACGGCGGCTGATAGGCCACAGGGTTTCTGGAATGAGACCTATCCGCAGTCTGGGAAACCGGACTGCGGATTTTTTGTTTAAGGTGCCGGCGCAGGCGCGCAGACGATACCATCACACGGGTATGGCGGGCTTATAAGCCAGGTGTTGTGGCGCCAGGCTCTGCAGAAATTGTTCTGCATCGAAGAGTTCGCCGGGGGCAAAAACACCGCTCTTTTCACCTGGATCGCGAAGAAGCCGTTGGACGGCTTCGACGATCAGCGGAGCCGTGACCGCGTAGATGTCGCGTCCCGTCACGGAGGCGCGGCGAACCTCTCCCTCCCGTTGCGCGACAACCTCCATCAGGAAAACCTGGGCTGATCGCCCCGTTTCATCCGCAGCTTCGGGCGATGGCGTATTCACATCGCGCAGGTCACGAAGCGGCGTCAAGTTGAGATAGTTATGAAACGCGCCCACCGTCAGATGCCTGGAAATCAGGATCGTTTCCGAAAACGGCAGTTCGACCATGTCCTGACTGTCGAACGGCGCTGCAAAGCGCCAGGACGTGGTGGGCGCGGGGCTTGGCAGGGGCTGCAATTGTCCGCCGTTAATGACGAGGCGGTGGGCGGTGTTGCGTTCTCCGGTTCGCCGCGTGCCCTGCGTCGGCAACCAGCTGTCGAGTGCAATGGCAATGCGCAGATCGTCAACCGAGGTCCAGTCTCCGATTGCAGCCGTTGCCAGCAGATCGCCCAGGCCGCCATAGAACCCCATGGCCGGGACGATGGCGACCCCCGCCGCCTTGGCAGGCTCGGCAAAGCGCTCGAAGATGGACAGTACGGCCGGCTGCTCGGCCGTCATGTCGAGATAGGCAATACGCGCCCGCAGTGCAGCCGAGATTACCGGTTCGGCCGTATCAAGGAATGGCCCGGCGCAATTGATCACGACCGCCGCTCCTTCAAAGGCGCGATCAAGCGATGAAGGATCCTCGACGGCGGCCAGTCTGGCTTCGACGCTGCCGTTTCCCTCCGCAAGAGATGCCAACCTTTCCTGATCCCGGCCGATTGCGATGACACCGAACCCGCGCCGCAACAGTTCCGCGATCACGAAACGCCCGGTGTGCCCCGCGGCCCCGAAGACGGCCACTTTCTGTCCCTGCGTGTCTCCTGATGAATGATGATCGAGCATATGCGCCTCCCTGCAATATTGATCACACGATACAGACCTGTCTGTTCACAAGCGATACAAACAAGTCTGTAGCGTGTCAAGCGAGGATATGCCATATTGGCCGCAAGGAGATCAGCCGATGACGCTAGCCACCACGCCTGACGAGAAGGCGGAAACCAATCCCGAGGTCAGATTGCGGGTTCTGCAAACGGCCTCAGAGCTGTTTTATCGCCTGGGTGTGCGCGCCGTCGGGGTCGATATGATCGTGGCGGAAGCGGGGGTGGCGAAAACCAGCCTCTATCGGCATTTCCGAACCAAGGACGACCTCATTGCCGCATTCCTGCAGCGCGAGGACGACGATTTCTGGAGAGTGTGGGACGAGGTCGCGCAGCGTCACGCGGGCGATGCCGGAGGGCACGCGGGCGATGCCGGAGGGCACGCGGGCGATGCCGGAGGGCACGCGGGCGATGCCGGAGGGCACGCGGGCGATGCCGGGGGGCACGCAGGCGATGCCGGGGGGCACGCAGGCGATGCCGGGGGGCACGCAGGCGATGCCGAAGCCGAACTTGAAGCGCATATGGGCTGGATCGGCGAACGCGCCGGTCGTCCGAACTATCGCGGCTGCCCGCAGATCAATGTCGCGGCGGAGTTTCCCGATCCCGCGCACCCGGCACGCGCCGTGGCACGGATGCACAAGGAAGAACTGAGGCAGCGGCTGAAAGCGATAGCCGAGCGCCTGGGAGTCAAGCGCCCGGAGGAACTGGCCTTGCAGCTGGCGCTGGTCATCAACGGCGCCTTTGTCAGCGGCACGCTGTTTTCGGCGCAGAATGCGATCCCGACCTTGCTGGCCATGTCGCGCTCACTCGTGGCAACGGCGCGCATCTGAAGCACGCCGCCGCGCCAAAACGCCGCAAGCGAAAAATCACATGCCGGGCCGGGCGAAATCGCCGGTCTTCGGGTCCATCACCCAAAGCTCGCCGGTCGAGATGTCAAACCAGGAGCCATGCAGCTGCAGCTTGCCGCGCTGTTCGAGGATCTGGACGCAGGGGAAAGTGCGCAGATTGGCTATGGAATTGCGAATGGACACCCGCTCCAGCGCCCGCTGGCGTTCCGCCACGGTCATGATGTCATTGCTGTGAATCTGTTCGGCGGCGGGTTTAAGGAGATTCATCCAGCGGCCGATAAAATCGCCGGGCGACAACGGCTCCGCATCCAAATCGAGCGCCGCCTTGATGCCGCCGCAGCGGCCATGACCCATGACGACGATATCGCTCACCTTCAGAACCTGGACGGCGAACTCAAGAGCGGCCGACGTCGAGTGATAATGACCGTCCGGTTCGTAAGGGGGCATCATATTCGCCACGTTGCGCACCACAAACAATTCGCCGGGTCCGCTGTCGAAGATGGTTTCCGGCGCTGCCCGGCTGTCGCAACAGGCAATAACAAGCGTCTTCGGCTGCTGGCCGCTTTCGGCCAGGGCCTTGTAACGCTTCTGCTGCTCATTGAAGCGGCCGCTCATGAAGTTGTTGTAGCCGTTCAGCAAATGGTCCGGGAAACGCTGCATGGTGCTCGATCACTCCAACTATTTAAGACAATTGAGATGTACATTTGCATGTCAGCCGCACACGACATACCATCTTCCTGCGCCGCACACAGGCAAATTTACGGCAGCCCGCGCCGCCGGTAACATCCGTGGAATTTTTCGTATCGTTTTGCGTAGGGTGGAAACGGTTTATTCGCTCAAGGCATGGGCTGGCAAGGGGTAGATAGGCCGAACAGAATCACGACCGGCGTTTCTGCCCGGGATGCATCAGTCGTCGCATCTGAACCATGGCCATCGGCGTCGCAAGGCTGGACGCATCGCGCTCAAGCGTCAATTCGTCGGCACCGCGCTTGCCGGTGCGGGCGATGATCTCGAAGACGCTGGCAGTGGCCAGTTGCAAGGCCCGCTCCTCGTTCAGCCCTTCCAGAAGCCGGGCGACAAACAGCGCCGCCAGAAGATCGCCCGTCCCGTTGGGAGGATTGTCGATCAGCCGATGTTCGGCGAGCAACGCGTGATTGCCGGAGAGATAGAGATTGCCGGTGCTGCCCTGCATCATCGGGAAGGCCGAGGTAACGAGCATGCGAGGCGGCCCAAGCGACAGCGCGGCTTCGAGAATAGCGGCATTTGTGTCAAGATCTGCACCACAGAGCCAGGACAGTTCGAACCTGTTCGGCGTGGCAAGAGAGGCAAGCGGCAGCAACCGGTCGCGCATCGCAATTGCCGTCGCCTCCGGCACATAAAGCCCGCCGGCATCGCCCATCACCGGATCGCAGGCATAAAACAGATCGGGCTTTTTCTCCCGCAAGGCCTCGACCAGGCGCGCGACGCCTTCCGCCTGGTGGGCAGCACCAAGATAGCCGGAGAGGACAGCGCGGACTTCGCCCGTCCATGGGGCGCGGATCAGATCATCGATCAGCCTGCCGAAATCCTCTTCGCCGACCGTCACCCGCGTCGATGGACCATGGCCCGGATGCCATGGCAGGATGACCGTCGGCACGGCCCAGACCGGATAGCCCAACGTCTCAAGCGCAAAGACGGCCGCGCGATTGCCGACCGAGCCGCGAATCACATGGCTTGAAATGACGATGACGGCGCCGGGTGCAGGCTCGGACATATCTGATTTTCCGCTGTTTCGACCTGCCCAGATCGCCCGACAGTCATGCCGCTGTCAACTGCGGCTGACAAAAGATCAGAGGGCGCATTTCCGGCTCATTCATCAGAACAACGAAATATGCAAATACAACCGATTGAATTCGAAAATCGGCGAATCTTTGCCAAAAATTTCACAAAACCATTCCGATTTGGATCAATCTGGCCGAAAAATAGCCACAAAAACAATCGCCATGAGCAATTCTTCTGTTAGGTTCGGCCAAAATGGTGATTGCGGGGAGATACGTCATGGGCACCAAATACAATCCAAAAAAAGACCGTCATTTCGAAGCGGTGAGCGAAGCCGGCAAAGCGCTCGGGCTGAAATTGCTCGCTCCGGAGATCCTTTTTCGCCGCGCCAGCCATGACGATCTCGATGCCTATACGCCCGACATGCTGGCGCTGGCGGCAGCCCATGCGCTGACGGCCATCAGCCACAAGGAAAGCGACCGGCCGGTAATCAGCGTTGAGACGGTCGAGGGGATTGCACCCAATGGCGACGACGTATCAGTCCTGTCCGTAACTGACCGCAACATGCCGTTTCTCTACGATTCGATCATGGGCGAGGTGACGAGCACGCACCGCGACATTTACCTTGCCGTACACCCCATTCTGGTTATCGAGGCAGGCAAGCCGGCTAAAATTTTCGATCCTGAAGAGAAGAGCGATCCCGCCACCCGGATCAGTCACATCCAGATTCACCTGGCCAAGCTGACCGCGGCAGAAGCGGAAGACCTGAAGGAACGCGTCGCCAACGTGCTGTCGCAGGTTCACCAGGCCGTCGGCGACTGGAGCCAGATGACGGTGCTGCTCGATCAGGCGATGAATGAGCTGGAAAACCATGCACCGAGCCGCAAGAAGGGCGACCGCGACGAAGCGCTGGCGTTCCTGCGCTGGCTGCGCGGCAACAACTTCACATTCCTCGGCATGCGCGAATACACCTATTCCGGCAAGGGCGACGATGCCGTGGTCGAACGCGGCGAAGGCCGCGGTCTCGGCATCCTCTCCAATCCCGACGTGCGCGTGCTGCGTCAGGGCAAGGATGCCGTACTGACGACGCCGGAAATCCTTGCCTTCCTCAACGGTCCGGATTTTCTCATCGTCACCAAGGCGAACGTCAAATCGGTGGTGCACCGCCGCGCCTACATGGACTACATCGGCGTCAAGCGCTTCGACGAGGCGGGCAATGTCACCGGCGAACTGCGCATTGTCGGTCTGTTCACCTCGAGCGCCTATACGCGGCCGGCAGCGGACATTCCGCTTTTGCGCTTCAAGGTCGAAAAGATCGTCGATCATTTCGGCTTCGATCCGCAGAGCCATTCCGGCAAGATGCTGACCAATACACTGGAATCCTACCCGCGCGACGACCTGTTCCAGATCGATGTCAGCCTGCTGGCAAGCTTCTGCGAGCAGATCAACGAACTGGCCGACCGGCCGCGAATCCGGGTTCTGCCGCGCATCGACCATTTCGATCGTTTCGTTTCCGTTATCGTCTACGTGCCGCGCGAACAGTATGATTCCGATGTGCGCGAAAAGATCGGGCTCTATCTGAAGACCGTCTATGACGGCCGCGTTTCGGCCTATTACCCGGCTTTCCCGGAGGGCGGGTTGGCGCGGGTGCATTTCATTATCGGCCGTTCCGGCGGCAAGACGCCGCGTGTGGCGCAGGCGAAGCTTGAAGACGCGGTCCGCGACATCGTCACCCGCTGGATCGACCGGTTCAACCTGCTCGCCCGCCATGACGACGTGTCCATCGCCGTCAACGAAGCCTATCAGGCCGCCTTCACGCCAGCCGAGGCCCATGCCGATCTCGCTGATATCGCCGCCTGCTCGCCGGGCGACCCGATCCGCATCGCCTTCTACCAGAAGCGCGGCAAGGGACCGGAATCGCTGGAGCTGAAGATTTTTCACGCCGGCGAGCCGGTCTCGCTGTCGCATCGCGTTCCGCTGCTTGAAAACCTCGGCTTCCGGGTCATCAGCGAACAGACCCACGATATTGCCGTTTCCTGCGCAACGGCTGGCGAGCGCCTCGTTGTTCTGCACGATATGGAATTGGTCCATCGCGACGGGCATCTGCTCGATCTCAACAAGACCGGACCAATGCTGGAGGAGGCCTATCTGGCCGCCTGGAACGGCGTGATCGAGGACGACAGCTTCAACCGGCTGATCCTGCTGGCCGGGCTGACCGCGCGCGAAGTGACGGTTTTGCGCGCTTACGCGCGTTACTTGCGCCAGACCGGCATCACCTATTCCCAGGGTTATCTCGCTGACACGCTGAACAAATATCCGGCTATTGCTTCGGATATTTTCAAGCTTTTCGTCACTCGCATGGACCCTGTGCTCGAAGACAAGCCGAGAACGAAGCGCATTGCCGCGCTGAGCGCCGCCATCGAAGAGGCCCTGAACGCCGTTCCGAGCCTTGACGAGGACCAGATCCTGCGCCGGTACGTCAATGTCGTGCAATCGACCCTGCGCACCAACTATTTCCAGCGCGATGCAAGCGGAAATCCGAAGGTGATGCTGGCCTTCAAACTCGATCCTAAAACGCTGGAAGGACTACCGGAACCGCGCCCCTTCCGCGAAATCTTCGTTTACGGCACCGAGGTCGAAGGCGTTCACCTGCGCTTCGGCAAGGTGGCCCGTGGCGGACTTCGCTGGTCGGACCGGTCGCAGGATTACCGGACCGAGGTGCTCGGCCTCGTCAAGGCGCAGCAGGTCAAGAACGCCGTCATCGTCCCCGTCGGTGCCAAGGGCGGCTTCTATCCGAAGCAACTGCCGGCCGGCGGTACGCGCGATGACATCTTCAAGGCGGGCACCGAGGCCTACAAGACCTATATCCGCACCATGCTGTCGATCACCGACAACATTGTCGGCCAGGATATCGTACCCCCGGCGAATACGCTGCGGCTCGATGGCGACGATCCCTATTTCGTCGTTGCCGCCGACAAGGGCACGGCGACCTTCTCCGACACCGCCAACGGCCTGGCCCAGGAAGCCGGCTTCTGGCTGGACGACGCCTTTGCCTCCGGCGGTTCGGCCGGCTACGACCACAAGAAGATGGGCATCACCGCGCGCGGTGCCTGGGAAACGGTCAAACGGCATTTCCGCGAAATGGACATCGACATCCAGACGACGCCCTTCAGCGTCGTCGGCGTCGGCGACATGTCCGGCGACGTCTTTGGCAACGGCATGCTCCTGTCGGAGAAAATCCGCCTGATCGCCGCCTTCGACCATCGCGACATCTTCATTGATCCTGATCCGGATATCGAAAAATCCTTTGCCGAGCGCAAGCGCATGTTCAACCTGCCGCGTTCCAGCTGGCAGGACTACGACCGCTCGACGCTTTCGGCGGGCGCCATGATCATTCCACGCTCGGAAAAATCGGTGACGCTGACGCCGCAGGCGATGGCGGCAATCGGCCTTGAAAAGAGCCAGGCGACACCGTCCGAGATCATGACGGCGATCCTGAAGAGCCCGGCCGACCTGCTCTGGTTCGGCGGTATCGGCACTTACGTGCGCGGCCCAAGCGAAACCGATGCGGAAGTCGGCGACCGCGCCAACGACCCGATCCGCATCACCGCCGACGAGGTCGGTGCCAAGGTGATCGGCGAGGGCGCCAATCTCGGCGTCACCCAGCGCGGCCGCATCGGTTTCGGCCTCAAGGGCGGACGCTGCAACTCCGACGCCATCGATAACTCGGCCGGCGTCAACTCCTCCGACTTCGAGGTCAATATCAAGATCGCACTCGCTTCGGCGATGCGCGACGGCCGGCTGACGCGGGCCAAGCGCAACACGCTTTTGGCCTCGATGACCGACGAAGTGGCCTCCCTGGTGCTGCGCAACAACTACGAGCAGTCGCTGTCCATCTCGCTGACGGAAATGCTGGGTGCCGGCAACCGGACGCCTCTTGCCCGGCTTATGACCCGGTTGGAAGCCGAAGGCCATCTCAACCGCAAGGTCGAGGTGCTGCCGAACGATCTCGCGCTGAGCGAACGCTATCAGAACGGCAAGGCGCTGACACGCGCCGAGATCGGCGTGCTCTTGTCCTATGCCAAGATCGTGCTGTTCGACGAGATCGTCGCCAGCGACCTGCCCGACGACGCCTATCTGCTGACGACGCTGCGCGATTACTTCCCGGCCAAGATGCACAAGGCCCATGCCAGCGATATCAACGAGCACCGCCTGCGCCGCGAAATCATCGCGACGGTTCTGGCCAACGATGTCATCAACCGCGGCGGTCCGGCCTTTGTCTCGACGTTGATCGACCAGACGGGCTTCATGCCGGCGGATGTGGTGAAGGCCGCGGTGCTGACACGCGACGGCTACGACCTGAAGCGCATCTATGGCGAGATCGACGCGCTCGACAACGTCATCAGCGGCACTGTGCAGAACGAACTCTACCAGGAGGCGGCGCGCATCTTCGCCATCGTCACCGAACGGACACTGAGAACCAAGGCGATGCAAGCGCCGCTCGGCGAGGCGATCGGCGAGCTGCGCGAAGCATTGCAGAAACTGAAGTCCACCCTGCGAAGCTCGATTCCAGAGGACGCAACGGCGGACGTGCGGCGAAGGGCTGCCTATTTCATCGAGCGTGGCGTGCCGCCGGCGCTTGCCGAGGAGATCGCCGCTCTCGCCGTGATGACCTTCGTGCCGGAAATCATCCAGATCGCCGCCGATACCGGCGTGACGCTGGCACGCACGGCGCAGAGCTATTTTGGCGTGACGCAGAACCTGCGGATCGCCCGGCTCCTGGCGGCCGCCGAGCGCGTTTCGGCAACCGAGCAATACGAGGCCATGGCCCTGTCGCGCAGCATCAACGACATCGCGACCGCGCGCAAGGACATCACCATCGCAGCGCTCACCGACAAGAAGGACGAGCGCAATCCGGTCGGTGCCTGGCGGGACGGCGACCGTAGCCGGATTTCCCGGGTAACCGAACAGCTGACCCAGTTGACCGAAAAGGGCGAAACGACGCTCGCCAAGATCACCGTCGCGGCCGGGCTCCTCAGCGATCTTGCACAGAACAGGATGAGGTGACACTGTTCGCTCCAACAGGGCGGACAGGCAGTGGAGAATCAGGTGAGCAGCATCACGGCAGAGGCTGGCGACGAGCCAAGGGTATCGCGCGCCGGCCTTTTCGGCTGGATGCTGTTCGACTGGGCAGCACAGCCGTTCTTCACCGTGATCATCACCTTCATCTTCGGCCCCTATTTCGTTTCCCGGCTCACGGACGACCCGGCCTACGGGCAGGCAATGTGGGGCTATACGTTGACCATCTCCGGCATCGTCATCGCCGTGCTGTCGCCGGTGCTCGGTTCGATCGCCGACCAGACCGGCGCCCGCAAACCCTGGATCGCCTTTTTCGCCGTCATCAAGATCGTTTCGCTGGCGCTCCTTTGGTTTGCCGTGCCCGGGTCGTCGCTGATCTACCCGTTCATCTTCATCATCCTCGCATCGATCGCGGCCGAATTCTCGATTGTTTTCAATGACTCGATGATGCCACGGCTGGTCGGCGAAAAGCAGATCGGCAAGATCTCCAACATGGCCTGGGGGCTTGGCTATCTCGGCGGCATGATCGTGCTGATCGCGGTGGTGGCGCTGCTTGCCGGAAGCCCGGAATCCGGCAAAACAATTCTCGGAATGGACCCGCTGTTCGGGCTTGACCCGGCAACCGGCGCCGATGCGCGGGTCACCGGGCCGATCGCGGCCATCTGGTATCTTGTGTTCATCCTGCCGATGTTCCTGTATACACCCGACGCCGACAAGGGGGCCATGCCTGCCGGCGCTGCCGTACACGCCGGGATGGCAGAGCTGCGCCACACGATCGGCGAACTCCGGCACCGCTCCGGAATTTTGCGCTTTCTGATCGCCCGGATGATCTTTCAGGACGGGGTCAACGGCTTGCTGGCACTTGGCGGTACGTTTGCGGCCAGCATGTTTGCCTGGCAGACGGTCGAGCTTGGTGTCTACGGCATCATTCTCAATGTCGTGGCGATCGGCGGCTGCCTCTATGCCAGCCGGCTCGACGCAAAACTCGGCTCGAAGGTGATCGTTACCGCCAGCCTGATCTGCCTGACCATCGCAACGCTCGGTATCGTCTCGACCGGGCCGGGCTATACCTTGTTCGGGCTGCTCCAATTGCCGACAACCGATGCCGGCGGGCTTTTCGGCACCGCCGCGGAAAAGGCCTATATCGTCTTCGGCCTTCTGGTCGGGATTGCATTCGGCCCGGTACAGGCTTCCTCCCGCTCCTACATGGCGCGCAGTGTCAGTGCCGACGAGGCAGGGCGGTATTTCGGCATCTATGCCCTGTCGGGACGGGCGACGACCTTTCTGGCACCAGCCGCCGTTGCCACCGTTACCCTGATGACGGGATCGGCCCGCATCGGCATGATGGCACTGGTGGTCTTCCTGGCCGTCGGCCTGCTGATCCTGATCCGGACTCCTTACCCGGCGAACAGAGCAGGCTGAGCCGCAATCTCGCCAATGCTTCTGCCATCAAGATGGCAGAAGCTGGCTTGATGGCAGCCGATACATTTGCCCCCCGCAGTGCCGCTTTCTCAATGCCGGAAATGGCGCATGCCGGTAAACACCATCGCAACGCCGGCCTCGTCGGCGGCAGCGATGACTTCGGGATCGCGCATCGAGCCGCCGGGCTGGATGACGGCAGTCGCACCGGCAGCGATCATCGACAGGAGGCCATCGGCGAACGGCAGGAAGGCTTCCGAGGCAACGGCGGAACCGTGGGTGAGCGGCGCGGGAAGGCCGAGCGCCCTGGCGGCTTCTTCAGCCTTGAGGCCGGCGATGCGGGCGGAATCGACCCGGCTCATCTGGCCGGCGCCGATGCCGACGGTCTGGCCGTCCTTGGCGTAGACGACAGCATTGGATTTCACATGTTTCGCCACCTTGAAGGCGAATTTCATGTCCTCCAGCTCCTGCGCAGTCGGCGCCCGTTTGGTCACGACCTTCAGCTCCAGGTCCTCGACCATGCCATTGTCACGCGTCTGCACCAGCAGGCCGCCCGCAACCGTCTTTGCGGTCAGACCGGGGACGCGCGGATCGGGAAGGGCGCCGGTGACGAGAAGGCGCAGGTTCGGCTTGCCAGCAACAATGCTCCTGGCGGCATCGCTGACCGAAGGAGCGATGATCACCTCGGTGAACAGCTTGACGATTTCTTCCGCCGTGGCACCGTCAAGCTGCTGATTGAGCGCGATAATGCCGCCGAAAGCCGACGTGGAATCGCAGGCCAGCGCGCGCTCATAGGCTTCAAGCAAAGTGGATCCCGTGGCGACGCCACAAGGATTGGCATGCTTGATGATGGCAACGGCCGGCGATTTTTCAGCCGGGAATTCGGCGACGAGCTCAAAGGCGGCGTCGGTATCGTTGATATTGTTGTAGGAGAGCTGCTTGCCTTGCAGGAGGGTTGCGGTGGCAACGCCCGGGCGGTTCTCGCCGGTGATGTAGAATCCAGCCTTCTGATGGGGATTTTCGCCGTAGCGCATCTCTTCCTTCAGGACCCCGCCGACCGTGCGGTGAAGCGGCATCGGTGTATCAAGGACTTCGGCAAACCAGCCGGAAATCGCGGTGTCATAGGCAGCCGTGCGGGCATAGGCCTTGGCAGCCATCTTCTGACGGAAGCTGAAGGACGTAGCGGCACCCGTGCCAAGCTCGGCGAGAAGCGCTGAATAGTCGGACGCGTCGGTGATCACCGTGACATAGGCGTGGTTCTTGGCCGAAGCGCGGATCATCGCCGGGCCGCCGATATCGATATTCTCGACCGTCGTCGGATAATCGCCGCCCTTGGCGCGGACATCCTCGAACGGATAGAGATTGATGACGGCCAGATCGATGCCGGTAATGCCGTGTGTCGTCATTGCCTGGACATGGTCCTCATCGTCGCGGATCGCCAGAAGGCCGCCATGCACGCCCGGATGCAGCGTCTTCACCCGGCCATCCATCACTTCCGGAAAGCCGGTGAGCTCGGATACGTCGGTGACCGGCAGGCCGGCATCGGCAAGCGCCTTGTGCGTACCGCCGGTCGAAACCAGATGAACGCCCTTCTGATGCAGCGCGCGCGCCAGATCGACGATACCGCTCTTGTCGGAGACGGAGAGGAGGGCAGTGCGGACAGTGACCTGATCCGGGGCGGGAATCTTCTTGGAGGCGACAGCCATCATCAAGCTCCTTGGTAGGCGCCGGATATCGGGAGGGTCTTCCGGCAAATGTCCGCCTGCCGTTAACACAGCTTTCCGCGTGAAGAAACCGCAGTCACGGCGATGAGCGCCCTACCAACGAGATTGTCACGCTTCGCGCGAAAAAATCCACTGGATTTCGGGCTGCGAGCCCGCAGCAAAGGTCACGGACAGCTGTGACGTCTTGCGCACCCCCGACGGGTCGGCAAAGAAAATGTCTTCCTCGACCAGGACTTCGCCGTCGCGGCACGTAAACAGCCAGACCTCGCCATCCGGCGCGCTCAGGTAAACTTCATGGGCGCTGTGCTGACGGATATTGATCGACGGGTGAATATGAAACCGCGCGACGGCGACGGCGGTATTGGTTTGCGCCGGTTCCGCGCCATCCGGCTGAACCAGCCGGTCGCGCCCGCGGACAGCATTTCCCTGACCGTTGATGCCGATATCGCGCTCATGGACGAGGCCGAAGACCTGGGCATAGCCATCATGGCTGGCAATAACAGCATCCGGCTGGCCGGCACGTTCCTCGCGCCGAACAGCGACCTTCGAGACGCCGCCGGTGACAATGGGGCCGAGAAAACCCGACTGCGACAGACGTGATGACGAGCGATCGTTGATGGTTACCGTCGAATGCGCCGCCGTCAGGCGCGCCAACTGGCGAAACCGGTCGCCGGCAAACTTTGGCGAACCGGAATTGATGACGAAGCGGTGGCGTCCCGACGACATTTCGAACGACAGGCAGCCGGCATGCGCCGTTCGCGACAATTCCGCCGAAAGCGGCTTGCCGGTGTCCATAATGACAACGACGTTGTTGTGCGCCAGGCGTTCATACTGAAGATGCGGCAACGCCTTGAAAGGCGCACCGGCAGTCTCGTCATATCTCAGGACGGCCATGAGTTCATTGGCAAGCGTCGAGGTGGCGCCATTGAACAAGGCCAGCTCTCCACCTTCATGGCGAAAAAATCGCAGGGCCGGATACATCCGGTCGATGCAGGGGATCAGTCTGGCCGGCACATCATGGCCGAGATTGACATAGGTCTGGCGCAGCGGCAGCAGATCGATCAGCAATTCCAGGCCGGTGCGCGGATTGCGCGAGCTGTGGCCGCCATCCGGCAGGATCTGACGGTCCAGTTCCTGATCAAGATTGCGCGCCGCCTTGCGGATCGTCGATTCAGAGGCCGGCATGGCAACGGAGGCCATGGCAAGCGCAATGCGTGCCCGCAACCGCGCTTCGCCGTCCCAGGTGGTGTCGGTGATGTGGCGCAGATACCGCACCTGGAAGGCAAGACTCTTGAGGAAGCGGCGATAGAATGGATGCTCGGCATTGCGCAAAATGATCGGCGAATGCGACAGCCACGCAATCAGGCGCTGGGAGATGATGTCGGCTTCCCAGGCGATGCCGCCGATATAGCCGCCATGCGTGACAATCCAGTCGTTGACGATATGACGCAACCGGACGAAGGCTTCCTCCTCCTTGACCGAACGCATGTGGCGAACCCAGCCGAAAGAATGAAGCCGCACAGCGAATTCCTGCGATGGGAGATCCATCTCGAATGGAGATTCACCATCGGTTTCAAGCACGCGGCCAGCCAGCGGAAAGCGGCCCTGCAGGATTTCCTGCGCGACGAAAGGATCGACCGCCCTGAGATCGGTCGGCGCGACAATCAGCCGATCCGGCGTTGTCCCGGCAAAGCGCAGGGCGGAATTCCGGCCCAAGGCAAGACGGCGCGAGAAGCGGCGCCAGCCCTCACGCACATATAGATAAAGAAGCCTTTGCCGGTCTGAAATCTGCATTTTCGACGCCTGCGCGTCTCCTCACTCCCGGACTGGCCTCATCCGGCATTGAAAACCGGAATGACTGCAATCCGTACCAGATACTACCAGAACGACGATCGTGCCTGAAAAGTCGTTAAACTTTTATGGATCGTGCCTGTATTGTTTAGGCAAACGGACATGGAGCGTCAATTGACGCCCGTCATGTGCCTGTTGACAGGCTGTGGTTAAATCTTGCGACGAAGGACCACGGCATAAAAACCGTCAAGGCCGCCGGAGAAACCGTCCTGCGGCTCGATCATTGCCGGCGTGGTTCGAAATTCACCCAGCGGTGTCACTGCATTTTCCAGACCCGGCCAGTCTTTTGGCGCGATTGCCACCCGTTCGCTGTTGCCGTCGGCAAGCACACGTTGCGTTACCTCTTCACCTTCCCGCTTATCGAGCGAGCAGTTGGAAAAGACGACGAGACCGCCGGGCTTCACCAGCGTCAGCGCATGGCGCAGCAGCTTTTCCTGCAGGACGGCCAGTTTCTCGATATCCTCCGGTCCCTTGGTCCACAGGACGTCCGGATGGCGGCGGATCGTGCCGGTCGAGGAACACGGCGCATCGAGCAGCGCCGCGTCGAACAGGTCATCAGCACGGAAATCGGCCATGTTGATTTCCCGGGTGACCGCTTCCAGTCCCAGCCGGGCGAGATTGCCCTGAAGACGCTTGAGGCGGCTTGCCGACTGATCGAGTGCAGTGACCTCGGCTCCGGCAAGAATGAGCTGTGCCGTCTTGCCGCCGGGTGCAGCACAGAGGTCAACGACGCGCTTGCCGGCGAGCGAGCCGAAAAGCTTGGCGGGAAGGGCGGCGGCGGCATCCTGCACCCACCATTCGCCGTCATCGAAACCTTCAAGCGCCGGTACCGCGCCGGAAAAACCGGCAAGACGGACCGAACCGGTCGGGAGGAGGCGTCCGTTCAGACGTTCCGCCCAGCGTGGGGCATCCGACTTGACGGTCAGATCGATGGCTGCGGGCGTCAAAAGCGCGTCGGCGATGCGGGCGGCTTCATCGGCGCCGTAATAGGTGACCAGCCGTTTATGGAACCAGCCCGGAATCGCCGGGATTTTTTCACCGACATTTTCCAGCAGATCCTGCTTCTCGCGGGACATGCGGCGCAGCACAGCGTTAACGAGGCTGGCAAAGCGCTTGTTGCGCGGATCGATCTGCGCCTGCTCGACCGCGAGATCGACGGCGGAATGATCGGGAATATCGAGATAAAGGATCTGCGCGGCGGCCACCGTCAGCACGTGATCGAGCGCCCGGGCGCCTTCCGGCAGCGGATTCTGCAACAGCGAACCGATCATCGCCTCGATGCGCGGCAATTGCCGCAGCGCCGAGTTGAGGATAGCCCGAACCAGCGCGCGGTCGGCCTCGTTCAGTTCGCGATAGACCGGATTGCCGTTGCCGGCATCCAGCATGCCGTCCAGCGAGGTCTTGCGATCGACGACGGCGGCAAGCATCTTTGCAGCCGCCTGCCGGGCCCGGATTCCGGGCTTGTCGCTGCGTTCAAAGGCCGGATTCTCCGGAGCCTGGCCGCGCAAGCGGGCCGGGCGTTTGTTTCGTTTCGGATGCGAAGCGTTCTTATGATCGTCAGACGTCAAGACCAGGGACCTTTCGGTGGTTCGGAACCACCGCGACCCCAGCCTGTCGGCGGCACGGAGCGCGATTTGCGCACGGGATTATCAGCCCTGACCGGCGGCGTCGAGACCGACTGCATCTCTTGCGCCATCTGCTGCAATGCCGCGATGCGGTTTTCCGTGGCCGGATGGGTGGAGAACAGATTGTCCATGCGCTCGCCGGAGAGCGGATTGATAATAAACATGTGCGCGGTGGCCGGATTGCGCTCAGCCTCGGCGTTCGGCACCTGATGGGCGAAGTTCGAAATCTTGGCGAGCGCAGATGCCAGCGCCAGCGGCTTGCCGCAGATTTCCGCGCCGCGCCGGTCGGCCGAATATTCGCGCGTCCGGCTGATCGCCATCTGCACGATCGCAGCGGCCAACGGCGCGACGATCATCGCCACCAGGACGCCGATGAAGCCGAGCGGATTGTTGTTTTCGCGATTACCGCCGAAGAAGAAGGCGAAGTTTCCGAGCATGGAGATCGCACCCGCAAGCGTCGCGGTAAGCGTCATCGTCAGCGTGTCGCGGTTTTGCACGTGGGCGAGTTCATGCGCCATAACACCAGCGACTTCATCATAGGACAGCGCGTTCAAAAGCCCGGTGGACGCCGCCACCGCGGCATTTTCAGGATTGCGCCCCGTGGCAAAGGCATTCGGCTGCGGGTTGTCGATGACATAGACTTTCGGCATCGGCAGTCCGGCGTTCGCCGCAAGATCGCGGACAATGCCGTAATATTCCGGGGCCGAGCGCTCGTCGACCTCCTGCGCGCGGTACATGCGTAGCACCATGCTGTCGGAGTTCCAGTAGGAAAAGAAGTTCATGCCGGCGGCAATGACCAGAGCAATCATCATGCCACCCTTGCCGCCGATGAGAAAACCGACCGCCATGAACAATGCGGTCATGAAGGCCAGAAGCATCGCGGTGCGCACAAGGTTCATCAGTCGGTCTCCAACGTTTGCCGATGTTTCACGTGAATCACGGGTTTCGCTTGAACAAAGGTTTCCTATATGATGGGGACATTAGGCGCATTCTTCAACTTTTTCGCGGAAATTCACATGCAGAACGACAACGACAATTTGCCGGTGGAGCCGCGCAAACCTCTTTCGCCGGCCGCAAAGCGAGCGCTGGCCGAAGCTGAGGAACGCCGCAGGCTGCAAAAACCTGTCGAACTCCCGGAGGAACAGGGCGGACGTGGTGGTGCCGAACCGTCACGCTTCGGCGACTGGGAAATCAACGGCCGGGCGATCGATTTCTGAGGGAATTATTCCTTCGGATACCGCAATAGGAACGGTATATTTTCCTATCCATGATATTTCGCTTGATCCCTCTTCTCACTGCCGCTGTCACAGCGCTGTCGCTGGGCGCTCCCTCCCATGCTTCTGAATCCGGCAAACGTATCCGGGCCGGTGACCGCAGACGTCATCCGCGTCATTGATGGCGACACGATCAGCTTTCCCGACGGCCGGAATCCGGCTCAGGAAATGCTGTCGGCAGGCTACATCTCTCCCCAGGACGGCGGCCGCAAGTCGACGGCCTGCTCTTCCTGGTAGGCGTATCCGGGCCATTCGATGTCGAATGGCCCGGAGCTTGCGTCACTTCCTGTTTTGGCGATTGGCGATCAGGTCATCGACGACGGTCGGATCGGCGAGCGTCGAGGTATCGCCGAGCGAACCGAAATCGTCCTCGGCGATCTTGCGCAGGATGCGGCGCATGATCTTGCCGGAGCGGGTTTTCGGCAGGCCGGGCGCAAACTGGATCTTGTCCGGCGAAGCGATGGCGCCGATTTCCTTGCGGACATGGGTTATCAGCGCCTTGCGCAGATCGTCCGAACCGGTCTGGCCGACCATCAGCGTCACATAGCAGTAGATGCCCTGTCCCTTGATATCGTGCGGATAGCCGACAACGGCGGCTTCCGAGACCGAATCATGGCTGACAAGCGCCGATTCGACTTCGGCCGTGCCCATGCGATGGCCGGAGACATTCAGCACGTCATCGACGCGGCCGGTGATCCAGTAGTAGCCTTCCTCGTCGCGGCGGCAGCCGTCACCGGTGAAATACTTGCCCTTATAGGTCGCAAAATAGGTCTGGATGAAGCGTTCGTGGTCGCCATAGACGGTGCGCATCTGGCCGGGCCAGCTGTCGGTAATGCAGAGATTGCCGTCGGCCGCTCCCTCGATCACCTTGCCTTCGCCATCAACCAGCTGCGGCTGGACGCCAAAGAAGGGACGGGTGGCCGAACCCGGCTTCAATGCCGTAGCTCCGGGCAGGGGGGTAATCAGGATGCCGCCGGTCTCCGTCTGCCACCAGGTATCGACAACCGGGCAGCGGCCGTCGCCGACCACGTGATAGTACCATTCCCAGGCTTCCGGATTGATCGGCTCGCCGACGGAGCCGAGCGTGCGCAGCGATTGACGCTTGGAACGCGTCACGAAAGCGTCACCCTGGCCCATCAGTGCCCGGATCGCGGTCGGGGCGGTGTAGAAGATATTGACCTTGTGCTTGTCGACCACGTCCCAGAGACGGCCGGCGTCCGGATAGGTCGGGACGCCTTCGAACATCAGGGTCGTGGCGCCATTCGCCAGCGGGCCGTAGACGATATAGGAATGGCCCGTGACCCAGCCGACATCGGCGGTGCACCAGTAGATATCGCCGTCGTGATAATCGAAGACGTACTGATGCGTCATCGAGGCATAGACGAGATAGCCTCCGGTCGTGTGCAGAACGCCCTTCGGCTTGCCGGTCGATCCGGATGTGTAAAGGATGAACAACGGGTCTTCCGCGTTCATCTTCGCCGGCGGACAATCCGCTTCGACATTGGCAACAGCCTGATGGTACCAGATGTCGCGCTCGGAAAACCAGGCGATCTTGCCGGCCGTGCGGCGCACCACAATCACCGACTTGACGTCGACGCCGCCGCGGCCGGCGATCTCGATGGCCTGGTCGGTATTGGCCTTCAGCGGGATCGGCTTGCCGCCGCGCAGGCCTTCATCGGCGGTGATGACGATCGTGGATTCGCAATCGACGATGCGGCCGGCCAGCGCGTCGGGCGAGAACCCGCCGAAAACGATGGAATGCACAGCGCCGATGCGGGTGCAGGCCAGCATCGCATAGGCCGCTTCCGGGATCATCGGCATATAGATGGTGACGCGATCGCCTTTCTTGACGCCGTTTGCCTTCAGCACATTGGCGAGGCGGCAGACATGCTCGTGGAGTTCACGGTAGGTGATCTTCTTGTCGTCATAGGGATTATCGCCTTCCCAGATGATCGCCACCTGGTCGCCGCGCTTTTCCAGATGCCGGTCGATGCAATTGTAGGAGACGTTGGTGACACCATCCTCGAACCACTTGATCGAAACGTCGCCCTCGAAGGAGGTATTCTTGACCTTTGTATAGGGCGTAAACCAGTCGATACGCTTGCCATGTTCTCCCCAGAAGGCTTCAGGATCCGTGACGCTTTGCTCGTACCACGCCCGATAGGTCGTATCGTCGATAAGAGCACGTTTCCGGGCAGATTCCAGGATCGGATAGGTTTTGGCAGACATAGTGATTTCCTCCCTGCGCAGGCAGTTTCAGGCGGCACATCTCCTCGTGCGCACCCGTTTCGGGCGCCATACATATCAGGTCAAGACACGGCGTCCATTAGACAAAAGGTCATTTCTTCAAGAAGAATTGCATTTCTGAGAGGACGAGGGTATAGAGGCGCTAATTTCCCGGAAATTAAAGTGGTTACACCCCACGGCCCGCGACACCGGCGCGGACGGACAGAAGGACTATATCCATGGCTCAACAACTGCTTATGCCCAAAGCGACGGCCGTATGGCTTGTTGACAACACTGCTCTGTCGTTCGAACAGATCGCCACGTTCTGCAAGCTGCACCCGCTTGAAGTCAAGGCAATCGCCGACGGTGAATCCGCGCAGGGCATCAAGGGCCTCGACCCGATCGCCACCGGCCAGCTGTCGCGCGACGAGATCGCCCGCGCCGAAGGCAATCCGAACCACAAGCTGAAGATTTCCGAACCGAAGGTTCGCGTCCCCGACAGCAAGCGCAAGGGCCCGCGCTATACCCCGGTTTCCAAGCGCCAGGACCGCCCGAACGCCATTTTGTGGCTGGTGCGCAATCATCCCGAACTGAAGGACGCCCAGATTTCGCGTCTCGTCGGCACCACCAAGTCGACGATCGAGCAGATCCGCGAGCGCACCCACTGGAACTCGACCAACCTGACCGCGATGGACCCGGTGACGCTTGGCCTGTGCACGCAGATCGACCTCGACCTTGAAGTCGAACGCGCGTCGAAGGGCCGCCCGCTGCCAACCGCTGCCGAACTGGGCGCGACGCTGGAAGCCTCGAAGGAAACGGAAAAACTGCCATTTTCCTACGAGCGCGAAGAGGAAAAGGAAATCGACGCCGACGCCGTTTTCTCCAAGCTCAAGGCCCTCAAGTCCGACCGCAAGGACGAGGACGAGGACGACGCCTACTGATTGGAGCGCATCGCTCCCGACGAAAAACCCGGAGCGATCCGGGTTTTTTTGTGCCTTGAGAACTTCAGTGACGCGTTTCAGCTGTGACCTTGCTCAGACTCCGGCTAAGGATCGCCGGTCCTCAGCCTATACGCCGATACCTCGGGCATGCAGGGCGGCCGCGATTTCGTCAAGCACGGCCGGGTCGTCGATCGTTGCCGGCATCTTCCAGCTCTCACGATCGGCGATCTTCTGCATCGTACCGCGCAGGATTTTTCCCGATCGCGTCTTGGGCAGACGCTTGACGCAGATCACCGTCTTGAACGCGGCGACCGGTCCGATGCGCTCACGAACAAGGCCGACAACCTCCTTTTCGATGTCCGCTGTTTCACGGGAAACATTGGCATTGATGACCAGAAAGCCGGCGGGCACCTGTCCCTTGATCGGATCGGCAATGCCGATGACGGCACATTCGGCCACGTCGGCATGGCTGGCACASATTTCCTCCATCGCGCCGGTGGACAGGCGGTGGCCGGCGACATTGATGATGTCGTCGGTGCGCGACATGATAAAAATGTAACCGTCGTCATCGATATAGCCTGCGTCCGCCGTGCGGTAGTAGCCGGGAAATTCGGCAAGGCAGGTGTCACGAAACCGTTGATCGGCATTCCAGAATGTCGGCAGGCAGCCGGGCGGCATCGGCAGCTTGATGACGATATTGCCCAGCGTTCCGGAGCCCACGGCATGACCGGCATCATCCAGCACCTGAACATCATACCCCGGCAAGGGCATGGCGGCCGAACCGTATTTCACCGGCAGCAAACCGAGCCCGATCGGATTTCCGGCCACCGGCCAGCCCGTTTCCGTCTGCCACCAGTTATCGATGACGGGAACCTTCAGTTTTGCTTCCGCCCAGGCGACCGTGTCGGGGTCTGCGCGTTCGCCTGCCAGAAACAACGCCCTGAATTTCGCAAGATCGTGCCGGCGGATCAACTCGCCCTGCGGATCCTCCTTGYGGATGGCGCGAAAGGCTGTCGGCGCGGTAAACAGCGTGGTCACGCCGTGCTGCTCGATAACCCGCCAATAGGCGCCGGCGTCGGGCGTGCCCACCGGCTTTCCCTCATAGAGTATTGCCGTGCTGCCGTTCAACAGCGGTCCATAAACGATGTAGCAGTGACCGACGACCCAGCCGATATCGGACGCCGCCCAGAATACTTCGCCGGGCTTGATGCCGAAGAAGTGCTGCATCGACCATTTGAGCGCAACCATGTGGCCGCCATTGTCGCGCACAACGCCTTTCGGCTGGCCGGTCGTCCCTGATGTATAGAGGATATAGAGCGGATCGGTCGCCAGGACCGGCGTACACGAAACCTCGACGTGCCGCTGTTTTGCCGAGGCGACAACGGCGGCGAAATCGATGTCACGTTCAATCTGCAACTCGGCCTTCAACATTGTCCGTTGAAAGACGAGGCAGTGAGCCGGCTTGTGCCGGCTGATCTCGATGGCCGCGTCGAGCAACGGTTTGTAGGCGATCGTTTTTCCGGCCTCGATGCCGCAACTGGCCGACACCACCAGCTTGGCTTCGCTGTCGGTGATGCGCGTCGCCAATTCGCTCGCCGCGAAACCGCCGAAAACGACCGAGTGAACAGCGCCGATGCGGGCAGCCGCCAGCATGGCGAACACAGCCTGCGGGATCATCGGCATGTAGATAATGATCCGGTCGCCCTTGCCGATACCCAGATCCTGATAGACGGACGCGAGCGCGACGACCTCATCAAGCATCGCACCGTAGGTCCAGTGCTCCACCGTGCCGGTGACGGGGCTGTCATAGATCAAGGCATTCTGATCGGCCAGGCCCGCGGCAACCTGACGGTCCAGACAATTGAAGCAGGTATTGGTTTCTCCGCCGGGGAACCAGCGTCCGTAAACGCCCTGGCCAGGATCGAAAACCTGATCAAATGGCAGAAACCAGTCAATCTCCCGGGCCGCTTCAGCCCAGAAAGCTTGCGGATCCTGTTTCCACGCGCCGTAAACGTCGGCATAGCTGCTCGCCATCACCGTCTCCTCTACTCCCATACCGGAAAAGCCGGCCTCCGCAGGAGAGCATAGGAGATTGCCGGGACACGGAGAAGCCAGACGAAAGCCTTAGACCATTTTAACCGCTTGGCAGACTAACGCGTTCCGAAGATCGCCGAACCGACGCGCACGCTGGTCGCGCCAAATTGCACCGCGACATCAAAATCGCCGGACATGCCCATGGAGAGTTTTTCCAGGCCGCAGCGTTCGGCAAGCTTGGCAAGCAGCGCAAAATGCGGGCCGGGGTTTTCGTCCGCCGGCGGAATGCACATCAACCCTTCCACCGGAATGCCGATCGTTTCGCGGCACAGCGTGACGAAGGTCACGGTATCGTCCGGCGCGATACCCGCCTTCTGCGGCTCAAGTCCCGTATTGACCTGGACATACAGGCGAACGGGCTTGCCTTGCAGGGCGATTTCAGCGGCGACGGCACGTGCGATCTTCTCACGGTCTATGGTCTCGATGACATCGAACAAGGACACGGCATCTGCCGCCTTGTTGGATTGCAGCGGGCCGATCAGATGAAGCTCGATACCGGCGTTTTCCGCCTTCAACTCAGGCCACTTGCCCTGCGCCTCCTGCACCCGGTTTTCGCCGAAAATCCGCTGCCCCGCCGCAATCACGGGACGGACCGCATCGGCATCAAAGGTCTTGGAGACTGCAACGAGCGATGCGGCGCCCAAAGGGCGATTGGCGCCGTCCTCTGCATCGCGAATCCGGCTCAAGACATCGTTCAACCGTTCTTCCACGCTCATCACCATCGTCTCCATCACGTTCCGGTCCGCCTGGCGCAATAGTCAAACTGAATGCGACTGCCAAGCCGTAATCGCCGAATGCCGGCCAAATGCCGCAAAGTTTAGCCTCAAAGCCTTCCAAAACTTGACGCTACGCTTGTTTCATGGTGAAGGTCACGCCAAATATCCAGGGGACTGATTTCCCCTCGCCCAAATTTCCGGAACATCGATCATATGGCTACCGAACGTTACAATCCGCGCGATTCTGAACCCCGCTGGCAACAGGAATGGGAGCAGAAGAACGTCTTCACCACAGACAACGACGACCCGCGCGAAAAATATTACGTGCTTGAGATGTTCCCCTATCCGTCGGGCCGGATCCACATGGGCCATGTCCGCAACTACGCCATGGGGGACGTTGTCGCGCGCTACAAGCGGGCGCGGGGTTACAATGTGCTGCATCCGATGGGCTGGGACGCTTTCGGCATGCCGGCCGAAAATGCCGCCATGGAGCGCGGCGTGCACCCGGCGGCCTGGACCTATCAGAACATTGCCTCGATGAAGGCGCAGCTCAAGGTGATGGGCCTGTCGCTCGACTGGTCGCGCGAGTTCGCCACCTGCGATGTTGAATACTACCAGCACCAGCAGCACCTGTTCGTGGATTTCCTGGAAAAGGGCCTCGTCTACCGCAAACAGTCGAAGGTAAACTGGGACCCGGTCGACAACACGGTTTTGGCCAACGAGCAGGTGATCGACGGGCGCGGCTGGCGCTCCGGCGCCCTGGTCGAACAGCGCGAACTCACCCAGTGGTTCTTCCGCATCACCGATTTCAACCAGGACCTGCTCGATTCGCTCGACACGCTGGACCAGTGGCCGGAAAAGGTCCGGCTGATGCAAAAGAACTGGATCGGCCGCTCCGAAGGCCTGACCATCCGTTGGGAAATTGTACCGGGCACCGGTGCGACGGACGAAACCGAGGTCACTGTTTACACGACCCGTCCCGACACGCTGTTTGGCGCCTCCTTCCTGGCGATTGCCGCCGATCACCCGCTGGCACGGCAGGCGGCAGCGGGAAACCCGGAGATCGAGGCTTTCTGCGAGGAAACCCGTCGCGCCGGCACGTCGTTGGCGGCACTGGAGACGGCTGAGAAAAAGGGCATCGACACCGGCATTCGCGTGAAGCATCCGCTCGACCCGAGCTGGGAACTGCCGGTTTACGTCGCCAATTTCGTGCTGATGGACTACGGCACTGGCGCAATTTTCGGCTGCCCCTCGGGCGACCAGCGCGACCTCGATTTCGCCCACAAGTACGGCCTCCCGGTCCTGGCCGTGGTGATGCCGAAAGACGGCGACGCGGCAAGCTTTGCCATTGGCAACGAAGCCTATGGCGGCGACGGCGTCATGATCAATTCGCGCTTTCTGAATGGCCTGACGATCGAGGACGCCTTTGAAAAGGTAGCCTCGACGCTGGAGCAGGCCTCGATCGGCAATGCGCCCCAGGCCGAGCGCAAGGTCAATTTTCGCCTGCGTGACTGGGGTATCTCCCGGCAGCGCTACTGGGGTTGCCCGATCCCGGTCATCCATTGCGACGACTGCGGCGTCATTCCGGTGCCGAAGGCCGATCTGCCGGTGAAACTGCCTGATGACGTGACATTCGACAAGCCGGGCAATCCGCTCGACCGACACCCGACCTGGCGCCACGTTTCCTGCCCGCAATGCGGCAAGGACGCACGTCGCGAGACCGACACGATGGATACGTTTGTCGATTCGTCCTGGTATTTCGCCCGTTTCACCGCACCCTGGGAAAGCAAGCCGACCAATCCGGCCGCCGTCGACCACTGGCTGCCCGTTGATCAATACATCGGCGGCATTGAGCACGCGATCCTCCACCTGCTCTATTCGCGGTTCTTTACCCGGGCAATGAAAGCCACGGGCCATGCCGGCCTCGACGAGCCCTTCAAGGGCCTGTTCACGCAGGGCATGGTCGTGCATGAAACCTATAGCCGCGGGCAGGGCGCCCAGCGCGAATGGGTGACGCCGGCCGAAATCATCATCGTGGAGACCGACGGTAAGCGGCAGGCCAGCCTGATCGAAACCGGCGAACCCATTACCATCGGCTCGATCGAGAAAATGTCGAAGTCGAAAAAGAACGTTGTCGACCCCGACGATATCATTGCCTCCTATGGCGCTGATACCGCGCGCTTCTTCGTACTCTCCGACTCGCCGCCTGATCGCGATGTGATCTGGTCGGAGGCCGGCGTCGAAGGCGCGCACCGGTTCGTCCAGCGCCTGTGGCGGCTGATTTCGGAAGCATCCGATGCGCTGAAGACGACCGAAGCAAAGCCTGCATCCGGCGGTCCGGCTCTTGCGGTCTCGCAGTTGACCCACAAGACGCTGAAGGCCGTTCAGGCGGACTATGACAAGCTGGCCTTCAACAAGGCCGTGGCGCGGCTCTATGAGCTCGTCAACGCCCTTGCCAGCCCGCTGACGCAGGTTGCGGCAGGAACGGCAGATGAAGCGACGACCGCGGCCGTCAAGGACGCCGTCTCCATCCTGATCAGCCTGGTGGCTCCGATGATGCCGCATCTGGCCGAGCAGTGCTGGCAGGAAATCGGCGGAACGGGTCTGATTGCCCAGACCGCATGGCCGGTTTACAGCGAAACGCTGGTCGCAGAAAACGACGTGACCATGCCGGTGCAGATCAACGGCAAGAAGCGCGCCGATTTGACAATTGCGCGCGATGCAGATCAGACTGCAATCGAGAACGCCGTTCTGGCGCTCGACCCCGTCAAGACTGCATTGAACGGACAAAGCCCGAAGAAGATCATCGTCGTGCCGCAGAGGATCGTGAATGTCGTTGTCTGAAAAAGCTCAAAGATACGCGCAGCTTCTGGCTTTCGGCACACTCGCGGTCCTGGCAGGTTGCCAGGTCAAGCCGCTCTATTCGGACGGGCCCCAGGGAAAACCCGCCCAGGCGCTCGCATCGATCGAGATCTCCGACGCTGACGACCGGGTCGAGCAGGAAGTGCGCAATGCGCTGATCTTCCTGACATCTGGCGGCGCAGGCGAACCGGCGAACCCGCAATACAAGCTGGCTCTGAACGTCACCAGCGAGATCCAGGGCGTTCTGTTTGATCAGAACACCACCGACGACAATACCGATACCGCCGGCGCCGGCCGCGTCGTCGTCATGGCCGATTATAACCTGACACGCGCCGATACGGGCGAAACCGTCCGCTCCGGCAATCGCAGCGCCGTCTCGCTGGTCGACTTTCCAAATCAGGAATTTGCCAAGGTTCGTGCCAGACGCGATGGCGAAAAGCGGGCTGCCAAGGAACTGGCCGAAATCATCCGCGCCGATCTTGCAGCGGCGCTCGGGCGCTGAGCGATCAGCCCATAAGGTGGCGGTATGACCGAGATCAAATCGCACGAATTCGAGCAGTTCCTGCAGCGTCCGCTGCGGGATGACCGCATCTACCTGATCTACGGTCCCGACCGCGGCCTGGTTTCAGAGCGTGCCACCCAGATTGCAGCCAAAAGCGGCGTCGCTCTTAACGACCCGTTTTCGCTGATCCGGCTTGATGGGTCCGATCTGCAGCAAAACCCGGGTCGCCTGCTGGACGAGGTCAATACGATCGGCCTCTTCGGCGGCGAAAAACTCGTCTGGATTCGCGCGTCGGGGACGGAGAAAGCGCTGGTCGATAGCCTCACCGTGCTCTCAAAGGAACCGCCGGAGGCCAGTTATGTCATCATCGAAGCCGGTGATCTCAAGAAGGGAACCGGTGTTCGCAAGATCGGCGAAACCAGCCGGTCGGTGATATCGATCGCCTGCTACAGCGACGACGCCCGGGCGCTGAACGGCCTGATCGATCAGGAACTCGGGCTGGAAGGCCTGCGCATTTCGCCTGCAGCGCGCGAGCGGCTGAATGAAGCCCTTGGCGGCGACCGGATCGCCTCGCGCAACGAGATCCGCAAACTGGCGCTCTATTGCCGGGGCATGGCCTTGATCGAGGAAGAACATGTGCTGGAGATCGTCGGCGACGCCAGTGCCGTTTCTGTCGACGACGCCATAGATGCAGTTCTCAAGGGTGACACGGACGGCCTTCAGCACGCCATCCGCAAGATCGTCGCATCGAAGACGGCGATCTTTCTGGTACTGCAGGCCTGTCTTAAGCAGTTTCAACTGCTCGATCTGATGCGGGCGGAAATGGACGACAAACGGCAACAGCCCACCCAGGTCGTGGCCACGCTTGGCCGCCATTTGCATTTCCGCCGCAAGCCACTGATCGAAGCCGCCTTGAAGACCTGGACCCTGCCGGCCATCCGGCGGGAACTCGGCCGGCTGCAGACTGCGATCTTTCAAAGCCGCACACGACAGAGCCTGGAAGACAGCATCGCCATGCAGACATTGCTGGCGATTACACTGCAATCGGCGCGCAGATAGAATAATATCTATCTGATATTGTTATATATTGTATATTATTTCGGATCCGAACCGGTCTCAGCGCCGCTCGAGAAGCCGGCAGATCTCTTCAAGTTGGTCGAGCGTTTTATAGGAAATCCGCAGCTGCCCGCCTGACGCCTTGTGATTGACCGTAACGTCAAGCCCCAGGCTGTCGGACAATGTGCGCTCGAGCGCCAGCGTGTCGGCATCCTTTTCCTCCTTGGGGGAGGGCTTGCCATAGGTCGGATCGTTCTGGGCACGGATATCGTTCTGCGCCAGCCGCTCGGTATCACGCACGGACAGACCCTTGGCGACGATCGAACGGGCCAAAGTCACCGGATCGGACGTCGGAATAAGCGCGCGCGCATGGCCGGCGGACAGCGTGCCGGAAGACAGCATGTCACGGACCGGCTCCGGCAGCTTCAGGAGCCGCAGGCTATTGGCCACATGACTCCGGCTCTTGCCGATGATTTCACCGAGATCGTTCTGCGTATACCCATGCTCCGCGATCAACTGATCATAACCAAGCGCCTCTTCGAGCGGATTAAGGTCGGATCGCTGAACGTTCTCGACAATGGCGATCTCAAGCGCCGTGCGGTCGTCCACATCGCGAACGATAACGGGAATATCGGTAAATCCGGCCAACTGAGCGGCGCGCCAACGGCGCTCGCCTGCAATAATCTCGTAACGTTCGTCAGCGATGGTGCGAACGACGACGGGCTGCACGATGCCATGCTGGCGAATGGAGCTTGCCAGGTCCTGCAATTCGGCTTCGTCAAAGGTCCGCCGCGGATTGCGCGGATTGCGGGCGACAAACTCGATCGGAATGCGTCTGTCGGCGTTGACGGGAGCCACAGGGCTGCTCGCCTGCAAGGGCTGGTCCATCTCGCCGATCAGGGCCGCGAGGCCACGGCCAAGTCTTCTTCTCGAATTATCGTCATTCATCGTCTGCACTCACACTTATTCGTTTCGATCTCGAATCGATTGTTGCTCAGGCTGCCTTCCGCAGCCGTTCGCGCTGGATTACTTCGGACGCCAGCTGAAGGTAGGCCTGGCTACCGGCGCATTTGAGATCATACAGGATCGCCGGCTTACCGTAGGAGGGAGCCTCGGACACACGCACATTGCGCGGGATCAACGTATGGTAGACCTTTTCGCCAAGATGGGTGCGCACATCATTGACCACCTGTTGCGCCAGATTGTTGCGCGAATCAAACATGGTCAGGACGATGCCCTGAATATCAAGCGTCGGATTGACCGTCCGGCGTACCTGATCGACGGTTTCGAGCAGCTGGCTGAGCCCTTCCAGAGCGAAGAACTCGCATTGCAATGGCACCAGGACCGAATGGGCCGCTGCCATCGCGTTCATCGTCAGAAGATTGAATGAAGGCGGGCAATCAACGAGGACATAGGAATAGGCAAGCGCCTCGGGGGAGGCGAGGGCCTTGCGCAGACGGAACACCCGGTCGCTGGCAGCAGAAATCTCCATCTCGACGCCGAGAAGGTCCATGGTCGATGGCACGATCGAGAGATTGGGGACAACCGTATCCTGAACGATATCGGCTATACTGTGGGAGCCGACCATCAGTTCATAGGAGGAGAGCTTGCGATCGCGCCGCTGAATGCCGAGACCGGTGCTTGCATTGCCCTGTGGATCCAGATCGACGATCAGGACCTTTTCGCCGATAGCGGCCAAAGCGGTTGCAAGATTGATGGCCGTGGTGGTTTTTCCAACACCGCCCTTCTGATTAGCAATCGTGATGATCCGGTTTTTTTTGCCTATCATACCGCATTCCGCCCGTAATTAGATTTTCCGCGAAAGGTTTGCGATTTCGAGAACCACGGAGTCCGGCTCGACGACGCTCTGATGTTTTACCAGATCAAATTGAAAGCGGCTAACGGCTTTATCGACCTCCAGCTGATAATCCCGGCCTTTATGAAAGAATGCACGCGGTTTGTTGTCTGCGGTCATCCAGGGCGCGCAGTAATCGAGGAGCTGGCGGAGATCAGCCAACGCTCGTGCGGAGACAGCATCGCATTGCGGGATCACGCTCACCGCATCCTCGATCCGAATCGGGTGAACCGAGCCGCGCGCACCCGTTTCGTTCAACGCCACGCGCAGGAACGCCGCCTTCTTATTGTTGCTCTCGACAAGATGAACCCAGCCGTCGCCCAGTTCAGCCAGAAAAATTGCGGTGATGATCCCAGGGAATCCCCCGCCGCTGCCGAGATCCACCCATCGCTTCGGGCCTGGAAACAGCTGAAATATTTGCGCGCTGTCGGATATGTGGCGCTGCCATAAATCTGACAGCGTCGATGGCGCAACCAGGTTGATCGACTTGGCCCATTTCTGAAAGAGGCTGGCAAAATGTTCGAGTCTGTCTGACGTTTCACGTGAAACACGCAATCCGTTTAGCTCACGGGAAGGACTCGCAATCATTGAATCGCCTGCTTGGAATACGCTGTTGAAGTGTGATTTGCCTTGCGGATATGCGCCAGGATCAGGGATATAGCGGACGGTGTGATCCCGTCGACCTTCATGGCTTGCGCCAAATTGCGCGGTTTTGCCGCTTTTAGCTTTTGCTTCAACTCATTCGACAGACCGGACAGCGAATCGAAATCGAAGTCATCCGGGATGAGGCGGCCTTCTTCGCTGCGGACACCGGCAATATCCGACGCCTGCCGGTCCATGTAGACCGCATAGGTCGCATCAATCTCCAGAGCCTCGGCGAGCTTGCTGTCAATCGCTGCCAGTTCCGGCCACACAGCGCTCAGCGATTGAATGGAATGGTCGGCATAGGATAGGAGCTCGAATGCCGATCGGCGCTGACCATCCAGGTTCAGCTTCAATCCATATGTCCGCCCTTCGGTTGGCGTCACGGTCAGAGATTTCAACAACTGCCTGTTGCTATCAATATCGGCAACCCATTTGCTGAACTTCGCCGTCCGGTCAGCAGAAACGCAACCGAGCGACATTGCCTCAGGAGTGAGGCGGATATCCGCATTGTCAGCCCGCAGCGACAGACGATATTCGGCACGCGAGGTAAACATCCGGTAGGGCTCGGCAACGCCGCGCGACGTCAGGTCGTCGATCATCACACCGATATAGGAGTTGGTGCGGCTGAACACGTGCGGTGCATTTCCGGCGCAAAGCAGGGCCGCATTCAAACCGGCGACCAGACCTTGTGCGCCGGCTTCCTCGTAGCCTGTGGTGCCGTTGATTTGCCCGGCAAGAAACAACCCCGGAATTTTGCGGACTTCCAAGGACAAAGAAAGCTCGCGCGGATCAACATGGTCATACTCGATGGCGTAGCCTGGCTGCAGGATAGAGACCCGTTCCAACCCGGGAATTGTCTGAATGAAAGCCTGCTGAACATCCTCCGGCAGTGATGTCGAAATTCCGTTGGGGTAGACCGTATCGTCATCGAGGCCTTCCGGCTCCAGAAAAATCTGGTGACCGTCCCGTTCACCGAACTTAACGATCTTGTCTTCAATCGACGGACAGTATCGCGGGCCAACACCCTCGATCTGGCCCGAATACATTGCGGATTTGCCCAGGTTGTCAGAGATGATTTTGTGCGTCGCATCGGTCGTCCGCGTAACACCGCATTCGATCTGCCGGTTGACGATTGTCTCTGTCATAAAGGAGAACGGAACAGGGTCTTCATCGGCACCCTGCCGGCCGACAGATTGCCAATCGATGGTCCTGCCATCCAGCCGGGCGGGCGTGCCTGTTTTCAGACGGCCGAGACGCAGGCCGCAACGCTCCAGCGTTCCGGATAGCCCAAGCGACGGGTCTTCCCCAACGCGGCCGGCGGGGATTTTGCGATTGCCGATATGAATAAGGCCGCGCAGAAAGGTTCCCGTGGTCAGCACGGCCGCACCGCAGGAAATATGCCGTCCGCTCGCGAGAATAATTCCGCTGACGCGGCCATTTTGCAGCTGCAGGTCAAACGCATCGCCTTCGATAACATCGAGGTTTTCGATCGCTTGAATTTCCGCCTGCATCGCTTGGCGATAAAGTTTCCGGTCCGCCTGGGTACGGGGGCCACGCACTGCCGGACCCTTCCGGCGGTTCAGCAACCGAAACTGGATTCCCGCAGCATCAGCGACGCGCCCCATCAGACCATCCATGGCGTCGATCTCACGAACAAGATGACCTTTTCCCAAGCCGCCGATAGCGGGGTTGCAGGACATGATCCCGATCGTGTCGCGCTTATGCGTCACCAGGGCAGTTTTTGCGCCCATCCGGGCCGCTGCACCTGCCGCCTCGCAGCCGGCATGACCACCGCCGATAACAATGACATCATAATCGTCCATCTTAGACCGTCTCCATCACGGTATTACGGAAGCGAATCGTTTCACGTGAAACGTCCAATTAGACTCGCCAGCGTTGCATATGGGATTGCATCTTATTTTCCGATGCAAAACTCCGAAAAGATCACGCCAAGCAGATCCTCGACATCAACCCGTCCGGTGATCCGTCCGAGGGCGTCTCCCGCCTGCCGTAGATACTCGGCCTGAATGTCAAGTCCGCGATTTGATTGCGTCAAACTCATATCGATCGCTGAACGGGCCTGCTGCAAGCAACTCACATGCCTCTTGCGGGTCGGTAAAGACAGCGCGTTCCGACCGGACAAATCAGGCAGAAAAGCCGTGACGACCTCTATAAGCCGTTCAATGCCTTCGCCGGTGACTGTCGAAATCAGCACGTCGGCGCTGGCCTTATCCCACAAAAGAGATGCCCGATCAATCTTGGTCCCGACACGAACGATGGGCTTGGCCTGATCAAATCCCGCCAGCTGCGCGAAACCTTCGGGCGTATCCGCCAGCAGCAGGATCACGTCCGCCTGATCCATTGTCAGGCGAGCACGGCGAATCCCTTCCTGCTCGATCCTGTCATCGGTCTCCCGGAGGCCCGCGGTATCGAACAATTGAACGCTGAATCCGGCTAAGGATAGGTCGACCGACAGGACATCCCTTGTCGTGCCAGCAATATCGGTAACGATGGCCACATCGCGGCGGGCCAAATGATTGAGAAGACTGGATTTTCCAGCATTCGGTTCACCGGCGATGACAATCTTCAAGCCGTCCCGGATAATTTCGGCGATGCCGGCACCTTCCAGGTGGTCAGCGATCTCTGCCTTAAGATTGCGGATATCGTCCCAGATCTTCGCGGCGACAGAGCCGGGTACGTCGTCCTCATCGGCGAAATCCAGTTCTGCCTCGATCATCGCCCTGGCATGCGTCAGCCTGCGGGCCCATCCCTCGTAGATCGCCGAGAGATGACCGCTGGAATGCTCCTGTGCCAGGCGCCGCTGCATTTCCGTCTCGGCCGAAATCAAATCGGCCAGACCCTCGACCTCGACAAGATCGAGTTTGTCGTTGTGGAACGCGCGGCGAGCGAACTCACCGGCTTCCGCGTGTCTGAGCCCCGGAAGAGCCTCCAGTTCCGAAAGGATGGCATTGACCACCGCACGGCCGCCGTGAACCTGCAGTTCCGCGCAGTCTTCACCGGTAAAGGATGCCGGCGCTGCGAAATAGAGAACAAGCCCCTGGTCGAGGACATCACCGTTTCGATTGCGAATCGATCGCAGAACGGCTTGCCGGGGTGATGGCAACACTCCGCACAGCCCGGCAACGACCTTGGCCGTGCGCGGACCACTGATACGAACGACGGCCAGTCCCGCCGGCAAGGCGCCGGATGACAGGGCATAGATCGTATCAGACATGGTCTGTTGCTGTTGGTTCAACGTTAAAAATCCTTGTTTGACCATATCCGCTGAAGCCGCGGAATTCTTTCTCGAATGGTTTGAATCCGGCAAAGGAATCCGGCTACGCAGATTTTCTGCAGAAACACAAAAGCCCAGGATAAACCTGGGCTTCGTGCAAAAATATGACCGTCGGTCAGGTATTCATCGAATCGAAGAAATCGCCATTGGTCTTGGTCTGCTTCAGCTTGTCGATCAGGAACTCGATTGCATCGGTTGTTCCCATCGGTGCAAGGATCCGGCGCAGCACAAAGATCTTCTGCAGATCCTGCCGCGGTACCAAAAGGTCTTCCTTACGGGTCCCAGACTTGAGGATATCCATCGACGGGAAGATACGCTTGTCGGCAACCTTGCGATCAAGCACGATTTCCGAGTTGCCGGTGCCCTTGAACTCTTCGAAGATGACTTCGTCCATGCGGCTGCCGGTATCGATCAGGGCCGTCGCGATGATCGTCAGCGAGCCGCCTTCCTCGATATTACGGGCGGCGCCGAAAAAGCGCTTCGGACGCTGCAGGGCGTTGGCATCAACACCACCGGTCAACACCTTGCCCGATGACGGAACAACGGTGTTGTAAGCGCGGCCGAGGCGGGTGATCGAATCGAGCAGGATAACGACGTCGCGACCATGTTCGACCAGCCGCTTGGCCTTCTCGATGACCATTTCGGCAACCTGGACGTGGCGGGTGGCCGGCTCGTCGAAGGTCGACGAAACGACTTCGCCCTTCACCGAGCGCTGCATGTCCGTCACTTCTTCCGGCCGCTCGTCGATCAGGAGAACGATCAGGTAGCATTCCGGATGATTGGCGGTGATCGAATGGGCGATGTTCTGCAGGAGAACGGTCTTACCGGTGCGTGGCGGCGCGACGATCAGGCCACGCTGGCCCTTGCCGAGCGGAGCGATCAGATCGATGACGCGGGCGGAAAGGTCCTTCGAAGTCGGAACCTCAAGTTCCATCTTGAAGCGCTCATTCGGATAGAGCGGCGTCAGGTTGTCGAAATGGACCTTGTGACGGATCTTCTCTGGGTCTTCGAAATTGATCGTGTTGACCTTGAGAAGCGCGAAATAACGTTCGCCTTCCTTGGGACCGCGGATCGGGCCTTCGACGGTATCGCCGGTTTTCAGCGAGAAGCGGCGGATCTGCGACGGCGAGATATAGATGTCGTCAGGACCTGGCAGGTAGTTGGCGTTGGCCGAGCGCAAGAAGCCGAAGCCGTCCTGCAGCACCTCGACGACGCCTTCGCCGATGATCTCGACGTCCTGGCTTGCCAGCATTTTCAGGATCGCAAACATCAGTTCCTGCTTGCGCATGACACTGGCGTTTTCGACCTCGACCGACTCGGCAAATGCCAGCAGATCGGTTGCACTTTTGTTTTTGAGTTCTTGTAGCTTCATTTCAGCCATGAAGGGGACCACACTTGKAAATCGGAAAGGAAAGTCGGCGTGCTTGATGTAAGGGGAGCTGCAGCGGAAGGGGCAGGCTCGTAACGTTTACACATGCCACGAAAGAGGAGATGGCGGGAAAATAGCGATTCACTCGTTGCGCCGCAAGGGGGCAACGGAAATTCCCGAAAGTTTCCTGAAAGAACCTTTCATGCTCAGAAAGGCTTCACCACAGCCATGATGACGATGAGGATCATCAGCAGTGTCGGCGCTTCGTTCATCAGCCGCCAATAACGGGCGCTGCGGGTGTTTTCATCCCGCGCAAAGGCCCTGACAGCCCGGCTGAACATCACGTGGACACCGGTCAAAAGAACGACAAGCAACAGCTTGATATGCAGCCAACCGCCCTGAAAGCCGTAGACGCTCCAGGCCAGATAGAGCCCCAACACCCAGGTGATCATCATCGCCGGGTTCATGATGACCTTCAAAAGCCGCTGTTCCATCATCTTGAAGGTTTCCGACTGCGCCGAGCCCGGCGCTGCGTCGGTGTGGTAGATGAACAATCGCGGCATGTAGAGCAGGGCGGCCATCCAGGACATCACGGCAATGATGTGCAGCGCCTTGATCCACAGGTAGAGATTGTCCGGCTGCCAGACAAACAACCCGGCAAGCAGGGCCACGAACAAGGCAATCGCGACAAATGCACGGGTGCGGGCCTTTTTCCCCGGCAGCATATCCGTCTGGCGCTCGATCATTGGCCGGTCCCACGGACACGGGCAACCAACTGCGAAACATGGGCCGGATCGGCCTGCGGCGTAATTCCGTGGCCCAGGTTGAAGATCAGCGGTCCATTCCCAAGCGTCTGCAGAATCGCGTCGATACCGTCATCAAGCGATTGCCCACCCGCCACGACGCGCATCGGATCGAGATTGCCCTGCACCGGGCCCTCTTTCTGAAGCTCTGCGGCAAAGGACAAGGGAACCGACCAGTCGAGACCGATCGCATCGGCGTCGGTGGCCTGCCGGTAATCCTTCAACAGGATTCCGGCGCCCTTGGCAAAAGCAATGATCTTCGCGTTTGGCCGGCGGGCACGGACGTTGTCGATCATCCGGCGCACCGGCTTGACGGCATAGCGGCGGAATTCCTCCTCGCCCAAAACACCCGCCCAGGAATCGAATATCTGCACCGCATCGGCGCCGGCATCGATCTGCTCGACCAGATAGTCCGCAGAAACCTCAGCAAGCAGCGCCAGCAGCCGATCGAAAGCTTCGGGGTTCTGGTAGCCGAAAAGCCGTGCCGGTGCCTGGTCCGGCGTTCCGTGCCCAGCAATCATGTAGGTGGCCACCGTCCAGGGCGCACCGCAAAAGCCGAGCAGTGTCGTTTCTTCCGGCAGTTCGCGGCGCAGACGGCGAACAGTTTCTATGACGGGCTGCAAATGGCCGGATACCGGCCGAACGTCGAGCTTGTCGATCTCTGAAACGGCAATCGGATCCATCCGTGGTCCATGCCCTTCCTCAAAGCGAACATTGCGCTTCAGGGCATCGGGTATGACGAGGATATCTGAAAACAGGATGGCTGCGTCAAAGGCATATCGCCGGATCGGCTGCAGCGTCACTTCCACAGCCATGTCGGGCGAATAACAGAGATCCAGAAAGCTGCCTGCCTTCGCACGGGTCTGCCGGTATTCCGGAAGATATCGACCAGCCTGCCGCATCAGCCAGATTGGGGGAGGTGAGAGGGTTTCACCGTTCAACACCTGTAGCACCTTGCGGCTTTGCGCAGTCACCGGACACGTTCTCCCACTATAAAAGATATCTATATCTAAGGATTCTATTTCTTAGAGTCTGTGACTATCAAGGATTAAAGGCCATCCGACTCTTTTCCACATGCTCGTCCGTTCAATAGAATCCCTTGAGCAATTTTGCCATGCGACAGATAGGAGCGGGGAACATTTCGAAAAATTGTGAAGAGTCATACGCTTCGTTCGTTGTTTGATGCGATGCCGGTATGTGGACAGCATGTGGATAACACCAAGCCTTCGCAACACGATGAGTCTTCTCCACATGGCCCCCGAATCCCGGTCCCCGGAATCCGGATTGTGAATAACTCGCCGGTTTTCCCCTTGCCTTTGAACCCCCGCGGTCCTTAGCTATTGCTGTCCCGCATTATCAACAGCCCTCGGAGAATAGCGTGGAGAATCAGAAAAACTATTTCCACCTGCACTTGATCTCCGATTCGACCGGCGAAACGCTGATCGCCGCGGGCAGGGCTGCGGCGTCCCAATTCCAGTCGGCGCATGCGCTCGAACATGTCTATCCGCTGATCCGCAACCGCAAGCAGCTGATGCAAGTGATGGAGGCGGTGGATGGTGCGCCCGGGATCGTGCTCTATACGATCGTCGATCGCGAGCTTGCCGACATTATCAACGTAACCTGCAAGGAGATGGGCCTGCCTTGCGTTTCGGTGCTGGAACCGATCATCGACCTCTTCCAGTCCTATCTGGGCGCAACGTCGCGGCGGCGCTCAGGCGCGCAGCATGTAATGGACGCCGATTATTTCGCGCGCATCGATGCGCTGAACTTCACGATGGATCATGACGACGGGCAATTGCCGGCCGATTTCAACGACGCGGATGTCGTGCTGATCGGTATCAGCCGGACCTCGAAAACGCCGACAAGCATCTATCTTGCCAATCGCGGCATCAAGACCGCCAACATCCCGATCGTGCCGGGCGTCTCCCTGCCGGACCGGCTGATGCAGGCAACCAGGCCGCTGATAGTCGGCCTGATCGCCACGGCGGACCGCATTTCACAGGTCCGTCAGAACCGCGTTCTGGGCACGGCATCGCATAGTTATCATGCGGAGGAATATGTCGACCGTGCCTCGATTGCGGAGGAACTGAAATATGCACGATCGCTTTGTGCGCGTAACAACTGGCCGATGATCGATGTGACGCGCCGCTCGATCGAGGAAACGGCAGCCGCAATCGTTGCCCTGAGGCCCCGGCTGCGCTAAGGCGATCCTGTTCAATTAGGTTAGGACGACAATGGCAGGCACTCTTGTCCTCGCGTCAGCGAGCCCGTTCCGGCGCATGCTTTTGGAAAATGCCGGTATCTCTTTTCAGGCGAGGGCCGCCGAAATCGACGAACGGGCGATCGAAAGTCAGGCCGAGCAGCAGGGTGTGGCTCCGGAAGAGGTCGCGCTCATTCTTGCCGAAGCCAAGGCCAGGAATGTCGGAACTGCATTCCCGGCCGATATTATCATCGGCTCGGACCAGACCATGTCACTCGGCGCGCGGGTTTATCACAAGCCGCGGAACATGGACGAGGCGCGTGACCATCTGCTGTCGCTGTCCGGGCAGGTTCATCAACTGAACAGCGGCATTGTTCTGACGCGGGGCGATGCGGTGCTTTGGCGGCATGTGTCTTCGGCCCGGATGTCGGTCAGAACCTTGAGCGCCGCGTTTATCGAGGCTCATCTCTTGCGGGTCGGGACAAAGGCCCTATCGAGCGTCGGCGCCTACCAGCTGGAGGGCGAGGGGATCCAGCTGTTCGAGAAAATCGACGGCGATTATTTCACGATCCTCGGACTTCCGATGCTGCCGCTGCTTGCAAAACTCAGGGAACTGAAGGTGATCGATGCGTGATTCACGTGAAACATTTGTTAACCACGCCTTCGTCACGGGCTATCCGATCAAGCATTCACGCTCGCCGCTGATCCACGGATACTGGCTGAAACAGCTGGGTCTGGAGGGAAGCTACCGCGCAATGGAGGTTTCCCCGGAGGCTTTTCCCGATTTCATCGCTTCACTCAAAAGCGGACAATCGGGTTTTACGGGCGGCAATGTGACGATACCGCATAAGGAACTCGCTTTCGCATTGTCCGACCGGCCGGACCGGTTGAGCACCGAACTCGGTGCAGCCAACACCCTGTGGGTGGAGAATGGCCTGGTGCATGCGACCAACACGGACGGCCATGGCTTCACTGCCAATCTCGATGAACGGGCACCCGGTTGGGACAATTGTCAGACCGCGATTGTGCTTGGTGCCGGCGGCGCCAGCCGCGCGGTGATCCAGGCAGTCCGCGATCGCGGCGTCAAGACGATCCATGTCGTCAACCGCACGGCCGCTCGCGCCCAGGAACTGGCCGACCGCTTCGGCCCGGCAGTCCACGCGCAGCCGATGGAGGCACTGCCGGAGGTAATGAAAGACGCCGGGCTCTTTATCAATACGACGTCGCTCGGAATGGACGGGTCAGCGGTACCGGAGATTGACTTCACCGTCATGGCGTCCGGCAGCACCGTGACGGACATTGTTTATGTACCGTTGAAAACACCGATCCTAGCGCAAGCCGAAGCGCAGGGTTTTGCTACGGTTGACGGCCTTGGAATGTTGTTGCACCAGGCAGCACCCGGTTTTGAAAAATGGTTCGGCAAAAGGCCGACTGTCGACGCGGTTTTGCGCCAGATCATCATCGACGAAATGGCGAGCCACGCATGATCATCCTTGGGCTCACCGGATCGATCGGCATGGGCAAATCGACCACCGCCAAGATGTTTGCGGAGATGGGCGTACCGGTGAACGATGCCGATGCGGCCGTGCACGCGCTCTATCAAGGCGAAGCCGTGGCACCGATCGAAGCGGCGTTTCCGGGGACGACGAAGACGGGCAGCGTCGACAGGGCGGAACTCTCCCGGCAACTGGCCAACGATCCGTCCTTGTTCAAGACGCTTGAGGCCATCGTCCATCCGCTGGTGCGCGAAAAGGAGCGGGTGTTTCTTCAGCGCAATCGTGATGCAGGCGCACCGCTTGTCGTGCTCGATATCCCGCTTCTGTTCGAGACAAAGGCTGAGGGCCGGGTCGATGCGGTCGCCGTCGTCACCTGCGATCCGGAGATACAAAAGGAGCGGGTGCTGAAAAGGCCGGGGATGACGGAGGAAAAATTCGCCCTCATCCTCTCCCGCCAGGTTCCCGATCAGGAAAAACGTGCGAAAGCGAACTACATCATCGATACGAGCCACGCGCTTGATTCGACCCGCAGCCAAGTCGCGGCGATCGTCCAGACGCTCACCAGCCAGAAGAGGCCATGATGCGCGAAATCATCTTCGATACGGAAACGACAGGTCTCGATAACAAGCTGGACCGGGTCATCGAAATCGGTGGTATCGAACTCGACAATCATTTCCCGACTGGACGGTCGTTCCATGTCTACATCAACCCCGGCGACCGCAAGGTTCATCCGGACGCTCTGGCGGTCCATGGCATCTCGGATGAGTCGCTGAAGGACAAGCCGAACTTTGCCGGCATCGTCGATGAGTTGCTCGCATTTTTCGGCGACGCCCGATGGGTGGCGCACAACGCCACCTTCGATATGGGCTTCATGAACGCCGAGTTTGCCCGGCTCGGCCTGCCGGCGATCACCAATGATCTCGTCACGGATACGCTGGCTCTCGCTCGCCGCAAACACCCGATGGGTCCGAACTCGCTCGACGCGCTTTGCCGGCGCTACGGCGTCGACAATTCGCACCGCACGAAGCACGGCGCGCTGCTCGACTCCGAACTTTTGGCGGAAGTCTATATCGAGCTGATCGGCGGCCGGCAGACGACGTTCGGTCTGCACTCCAGCGACAATCGCGGTCAGGCATCGGAGGTGGATGATGTCATCGTGGTGAGCGGTCAAAGGCCGCATCCGCTTGGCTCCCGCTTGACCGCGGAAGAAGAGGCAGCCCACACGGCGCTTGTCGTCAAGATGGGCGCGAAAGCCATCTGGGCCAGATACGACGCCATCAAATGAAAATGCCCGGTCAGGGACCGGGCATTGAAACAATCACATCCAGGCTAATCCGGATCAGTTCGCGGTCGTCGAAACCTGCGAGCGAACCTTTTCCTCAGCCATGCGCTGGGTGAACATCTGGGCGAAATCGATCGGATCGATCATCAGCGGCGGGAAGCCACCGTTGCGCGTCGCGTCGGAAACGATCTGGCGGGCAAACGGGAAGAGCAGGCGCGGGCACTCGATGAAGAGCAGCGGCAGCATGTGTTCCTGCGGGAAGCCGGTGACGCGGAAGACGCCGCCATAGGACAGCTCGACATTGAACAGCATCTTGTCGCCGTCCTTGGCCTCTGCGTTCAGCGTCAGGATGACGTCGAATTCCGAATCCGACAGCGGATTGGCGTTGACGTTGACATTGATGTTGATTGCCGGAGCCTTTTCGCGCGCCTGAAGCGAACGCGGCGCACCCGGATTTTCAAACGAAAGGTCCTTGATGTACTGGGCCAGGATGTTCAGGGACGGGCTTTCGGCAGCGCCGCCGTTTGTCGGGGATGCGGTATCGGTCATAAGGGCATTTCCTTCGGACATGAAATTTGGTCAGGCATCTAGCATTTCGCATCCGGGCTTACAACCCGGTGCCGCCGTTCACTTGAGGCGATCGCGCTCGTTCGGATCGGTACGGCCCCGGCCATCGGTGCGGGAAAACTCGTCCTCATCAAGGTCGATCACCTGAGGACCGGCGCTGCGATCTGCGTTGCGGTCCGGCTCAGGCCTGCGAGAAAAGCCACGCCCACCGGTGGCCATGCCGGTCGTGACAATCGTCAGGCGATTCTTGACGAAGGACCAGCCGAGATCCCTGACAGCCGGTATGAAGAGCAGCAGTCCTATGATGTCGCTGATGAACCCTGGAATGATCAACAGGAAGGCGGCAATCACGATCATGACGCCATGCACCAGCTGCCGCCCGGGATCGGTGCCGGCTTGCGAAGCCTGTTGAATCTTCCGCAGGACGCCCAACCCCTGGATACGCAGCAGCACCGCGCCGGCAATCGCACTGGCGAGAACCAGAAGCAGCGTCATGCCGACACCGATTTCGCGGCCCACGAAAATGAAGGCTGCAATCTCTGCAAGCGGCATCAGAAGGAAGAGGATCGGTATAATCAGGGAACGCATTGTGCTGACTCAAAGGTAAGATGCGCCAGTTCCAGGCGAACCGGCAATTGCAAAGAAGTGATATAGCCATTTGAATGATCGTGCCATGCAGACTATATGGGATGATCGCACGGCATATTAACAGCGGTTCTGGGTGGAAATGGGCTCTTTCGACTTCATCACATTGTTTTTCCTGGTCGCCGCGGTGATCATATTCCTCCAATTGCGCAGTGTCCTGGGCAAGCGGACGGGCAACGAGCGTCCGCCGGTCGATCCCTATTCGCCACGCGAAACGGTCGAAGGTCCTGAAGCGTCCGGCAAGGTGGTGCAATTGCCACGCCGCGATGGCGCCGGCGAAGATATGTCCCGCTATGCCGAAATCGATGCCTTCACCAAGGCCGGCACGCCGCTGAACGACGCGCTGCGCCGGATGGCCGACGCCGACCCGGCCTTCGATCCGAAGGAATTCGTCAATGGCGCCAAGATGGCCTACGAGATGATCGTCATGGCTTTCGCCGACGGCGACCGCAAGACGCTCAAGGGTCTTTTGTCCCGCGAGGTTTATGAAGGCTTCGACGCCGCCATTTCCGAGCGCGAAAGCAAGGGCGAAGTCGTCAAGTCGACCTTCGTCGGCATCGAGAAGGCCGACATGGTGCATGCCGAGATCAAGGACAGCGAAGCCAACATTACGCTGCGCATCATCAGCCAGCTGATTTCGGCGACCTACGACAAGGCCGGCGCGATCGTCGATGGCGATGCCGAAGCGGTCTCCGAGGTCAATGATCTCTGGACGTTCTCGCGCGATACCCGTTCCCGCGATCCGAACTGGAAGCTGATCGCGACGGAATCGGAAAACTGATCGGGACTGGCGGCGATGGATTTCGATGTGCAACGGGTCGATTTTTCCGACCTTCCCGGTTGGCAGGCCGACGATCCATCATCGCTTTTGCCGGCGCTTGAGCGCTGCCGCCGCCAGGTTAGCGACGTCAAGCCGCACAAGACGGCGTCACTTGGCATTTCCACCGCCGACCTGATGCCCGCCTATGAGGCGGCCAGAGAGACCCGGCCGCAGGGTGCCGGCAATGCGCGCGCCTTCTTCGAAGACCATTTCGTTCCGTTCAAGATCGTCCGCAACGATGGCAAACCGGGTTTTGTCACCGCTTTTTTCGAGCCGGAGGTTCTTGTCAGCGCGATAAAGGATGAGACCTTCAGGTTTCCCTTCTATCGCCGCCCCGACGATCTCGTCGATATCGATGACAGCAACCGTCCCCAGGGCATGGATCCCTATTTTGCCTTTGCTCAGCAAAAGGACGGCACGATCAGCGAATATCCGGACCGCAAGGCCATCGAGCAGGGCTATCTTGCCGGCCGCGGGCTGGAGATCGCCTATGCCCAATCGAAGACCGATGTGTTCTTCGCCCATGTTCAAGGCGCTGCCCGGCTGGTCTTTCCCGATGGTTCGATGAAGCGGGTGACCTATGCAGCCAAGACCGGTCATTATTTTTCCGCCACCGGCAAGCTTCTGATCGAACGCGGCAAGATCGATGCAGCGACAGTGTCGATGCAGACGATCAAGCAATGGCTTGACGATCATCCGGACGAAGCCGACGAAGTGCTGTGGCACAATCGGTCGTTTATTTTTTTCCGCGAGGCCGATGTCGGTGATATCGGGCTTGGACCGGTCGCAGCCGCAAAAGTTGCGCTGGAACCCGGCCGATCGCTTGCGGTCGACCGGCTCATCCACACGTTCGGCGTTCCCTTTTTCATATCGAGTGACAGCCTGACCTCCATTGAGGGCGGCCGTCCCTTCCGCCGGCTGATGCTGGCGCTCGATACCGGCTCGGCCATCGTTGGCCCGGCGCGCGGCGATATCTTTACCGGGTCCGGCGACGAGGCCGGACGGCTGGCTGGTGCCGTGCGCAACGAGGCCGACTTTTTCATTTTCATCCCGAAGGCCGCGGCGGCAAGATACGGCCATGGTTAAGGCAAAGAAGCTCACCAGCGAAGACCGGATCCTTTGGGGCAAGGTCGCCCGCACCACCCGCCCGCTGCCGGGACGCATGGACGAGCTTGCGGAATTTGAAGAGCCCAAACCCGAGCCGGAGCCGGAAAAACGGCCGGTACCGGTGATCAAGGAGGGCAAGTCGCTCACTGAGGCCTTCGGCAGCGCTCCGCCGGAAGCCGCAAAACGGCCTGCCCGTATCCATCATCCGCTGGAAAAACCGGTGAAGCGCAAGCTCGCGAAAGGCCATCTGGCGATCGAGGCGCGGATCGATCTGCATGGCATGATCCAGAGCGAGGCGCATGGCCTGCTGTTGCATTTCCTGATGCGGGCTTATGACCGGGGTTTGCGGCATGTGTTGGTCATCACCGGCAAGGGAACGTCGCTTGGCAGCGACGGTGCCCTCAAGCGGGCAGTGCCGATGTGGTTTTCGCTGCCGGAATTCCGCATGCTGATTTCGTCCTACGAGCCTGCCGCCCGCAATCACGGCGGCGAAGGTGCGCTTTACGTCCGGCTATCACGGCCAAAGGGCATGGCGCCATGACTCCGTTGGGAGAGGCGATGCGCCAGCTGCGGCAGAAAAAGGGTGTCTCGCAGAAACAGATGGCGGCGGCGATCGGCGTATCGCCTGCCTATCTCTCGGCCCTGGAGCACGGAAAACGCGGTGCTCCGAGCTTTGAATTCCTGCAAAGGGTCGCCGGATATTTCAATGTCATCTGGGACGATGCCGACGAACTGTTCGGCTTGGCAGCCCTTTCGGATCCCAAAGTGGTGCTGGATACATCCGGTCTGCCGTCGACGCACACGGCCTTTGCCAATCGCCTTGCGGGCCGTATTCGCACCTTATCCGGCGAAACCATCCGTATCCTGGAAGATGTTTTGGAAAAAGCCCGCTTTCCTGATAAGGAACTCTGACGATCCCCTGATTTCTGCCGCTTTCAGGCTGCATGGGATTTGGAACTATGGACAAAATCCCTATATTCGGGGAGCGCCATCGAGGGGTGATTCGCACGGAATCCGATCCCGAAGACATGGCATCGTAACCTGGAAAGACCTATAGCCGAATGACCGATTTGCCTGAAACCGAAGCCGGCGCAAGCGCCGAATATGGTGCCGATTCCATTAAGGTTCTGAAGGGCCTTGATGCCGTCCGCAAGCGGCCGGGCATGTATATCGGCGACACTGACGATGGCTCGGGCCTGCATCACATGGTCTACGAAGTCGTCGACAATGCGATCGACGAAGCGCTGGCTGGCCATGCCGACATCGTCACCGTGTCATTGAACCCCGACGGTTCGGTGACGGTCACCGACAACGGCCGCGGCATTCCGACCGACATTCACACCGGCGAAGGCATCTCGGCTGCCGAAGTGATCATGACGCAGCTGCATGCCGGCGGAAAATTCGACCAGAATTCCTACAAGGTTTCCGGTGGTCTGCACGGCGTCGGCGTTTCGGTCGTCAACGCGCTATCGGTCAAGCTGAAGCTCAAGATCAAGCGTCAGGGCAAGATTCACGAGATCAACTTCACCCATGGCGTTGCGGATGCGCCGCTCGCCGTCATCGGCGACAGCAATGGCGAGACCGGCACGGAAGTGACCTTCCTGCCGAGCACCGAAACCTTCACGATGATCGACTTCGACTACGGAACGCTGGAGCATCGCCTGCGCGAACTCGCCTTCCTCAATTCGGGCGTTCGCATCCTTCTCACCGACAAGCGGCATTCCGATATTCGCGAAACCGAGATGATCTATGACGGCGGCCTCGAAGCCTTCGTCGCCTATCTCGACCGCGCCAAGAAGCCGCTGGTTTCCAAGCCGGTTGCGATCCGCGGCGAAAAGGACGGCATCACCGTCGAAGTCGCGATGTGGTGGAACGACAGCTATCACGAGAACGTCCTCTGCTTCACCAACAACATCCCGCAGCGCGATGGCGGCACGCATATGGCCGGCTTCCGCGGGGCGCTGACCCGCCAGATCATTTCGTATGGCGACAGCTCCGGCATCATGAAGAAGGAAAAGGTTTCGCTGACCGGCGAGGATTGCCGCGAAGGCTTGACGGCGGTGCTTTCGGTCAAGGTACCGGATCCGAAATTTTCCTCGCAGACCAAGGACAAGCTGGTCTCCTCGGAAGTCCGCCCGGTCGTCGAAAGCCTCGTTAACGAAGCCCTGAGTGTCTGGCTCGAAGAACATCCGGGCGACGCGAAAATCCTCGTCGGAAAGGTCGTGGAAGCGGCCGCTGCCCGCGAAGCCGCCCGCAAGGCACGCGAACTGACCCGCCGCAAGGGCGCGCTCGACATTTCCTCGCTGCCCGGCAAGCTTGCCGACTGCTCCGAGCGCGATCCGGCAAAATCCGAGCTCTTCCTGGTGGAAGGGGATTCCGCCGGCGGTTCGGCCAAGCAGGGCCGTTCCCGCGAAAATCAGGCGATCCTGCCGCTGCGCGGTAAAATTCTGAACGTCGAGCGCGCGCGTTTCGACAAGATGCTGTCCAGCCAGGAAATCGGTACGCTGATCACGGCACTCGGCACATCGATCGGCAAGGACGAGTTCAATCCGGAAAAGCTGCGCTATCACAAGATCATCATCATGACCGATGCTGACGTCGATGGTGCCCATATTCGCACGCTGCTTTTGACGTTCTTCTTCCGCCAGATGCCGGAACTGATCGAGCGCGGCCATCTCTATATTGCCCAGCCGCCGCTCTACAAGGTAGCGCGCGGCAAGTCTGCGCAATATCTGAAGGACGAAAAGGCACTGGAAGAGTACCTGATCTCCATGGGTCTCGAAGATGCCGCCCTTGAACTCGGCTCCGGCGAAGTCCGGGTCGGCCAGGATCTGCGCGAAGTCATCCTCGATGCGCTGCGTCTGCGTTCGCTGGTCGAGGGGCTGCATTCGCGCTACAGCCGTTCGGTCGTCGAGCAGGCAGCGATTGCCGGTGCGCTCAATCCGGAACTCAATAACCATCAGGCCCAGTCCGAAGCAACGGCAGCCGAAGTCGCCAAGCGGCTCGACCTGATCGCCGAGGAAACCGAGCGTGGCTGGATTGCGGTCGTTGCCGGCGACGGCGGCCTGCGCTTTGAGCGCATGGTTCGCGGCGTCAAGGAAGTGGCCTCGCTGGACATGGCCCTGATCGGGTCGTCCGATGCCCGCCATATCGATCAGCTGACGCCGCGTCTGAAAGAAATCTACGGCATTCCGCCGGTCCTGCGGCGCAAGGACAGCACGCTGGAAATCAGCGGTCCGCGCGCCCTTCTCGACGCCATCTTCGCCAGCGGCCGCAAGGGCCTGACGATGCAGCGTTACAAGGGGCTGGGCGAGATGAATGCCGAACAGCTCTGGGAAACGACGCTCGATCCGAACGTCCGCTCGCTGCTGCAGGTGAGGGTGCATGACGCCACCGATGCGGATGGTCTGTTCTCGCGCCTGATGGGTGACGAGGTCGAGCCGCGGCGCGATTTCATCCAGGAAAACGCGCTCAGCGTCGCCAACCTGGATATCTGAAACAGGCGGCACGGCCGCGTCTTCATTGAAAACCGCGCCTTCCATCTGGAAGGCGCGGTTTTCTTTTTATCTGCTCAATCGGCGATGAAGGTGCCGTTGAAGGCAATTTCGGCAAGCGGGCGGCGCGGGCTTGGCGTTTCGCGCGCCTGCAGGAAGTCCGGCAGTTGGGTTTTGTCGCCCAGACGGCCGATGGCCGCTGCCGCCTCGACGCGGTAGCCATCGGGAATGCCGAGTATTTCAATGGCCTTGTCGAAATGAAGACCGGTCATGCCGTGGGCCTGGAAGCCAAGCAGCTGTGCCTGATGGGCAAGCGAGCCCCAGGCGGCGCCAGTATCGAAGCTATGACTATAGGACGGCTTTTCCTCGGTGGTGCCCGGTGCTGCAAAATGGGTCTTCGAAATCATGATGACGAGCGCAGAGGCGGATTTTGCCCAGCCCTGGTTGAATTCGTTGAGGATTGGGAAGATCCTGTCCCATTGCTCGGTGCCACGCAGCGCATAGACGAAGCGCCATGGCTGCGAATTGTAAGCCGAAGGCGCCCAGCGGCCGGCTTCGAGGATCGTCAGCAGTTCGGTTTCGGAAATGGTCTCACCCGTGAAGGCGCGCGGAGACCAGCGATTGAGAAAGCTCGGCTCGATGGGATAGTCTGCCTGGCGGTAGTTGCTGGAGGTTGCCATTGGTAAATTCCTGTCTCGGAGGTCCGGAGTTTGGGAGGTCGTTGAAACGGACACAGTCCGTATATGGCGATCGCGTACACGTCGGATAGGCGGCGAATTGGCGACGGAATGTCTCCAAAATGAAGACGACGATCCGGCCGACACGATCATGTGGCTGATACCGACGATAAAACCGCGCGTGGGGTTATTGTCGAACGCCAGAAAAAAGTTGTATAAGTTCTGTAGATTTTTTCGAAGCAAAGGATTTGCTGCTGATGACCGTGACCTTGAAAGACCCTTCGCTGTTTCGCCAGGCCGCGCTCGTCGGCGGAAACTGGATCGAGGCCGATCCGAAAAACGCCATCGACGTGAACAATCCGGCGACTGGCGAAATCATCGGCCGCGTGCCGAAGCTCGGCGCGCCTGAGACCAAGGCAGCCATCGAGGCGGCACGGATCGCGCAGAAGGGCTGGGCGGCAAAGACCGCCAAGGAGCGCTGCGGCGTGCTGCGCAAATGGTACGACCTGATGATCGAGAACAAGGACGATCTCGGCCGCATCCTGACGCTCGAGCAGGGCAAGCCGCTGGCAGAAGCGACCGGCGAAATCGTCTATGGCGCCAGCTTCATCGAATGGTTTGCCGAGGAAGGCCGCCGCATCTACGGCGACATGATCCCCGGTCACCAGCCGGACAAGCGCATCATGGTGATGAAACAGCCGATCGGCGTCGTCGCGGCAATCACGCCGTGGAACTTCCCGAACGCGATGATTACCCGCAAGGCCGGCCCGGCCTTTGCTGCCGGTTGCGCCATGGTTTTGAAGCCGGCTTCGCAGACGCCGTTCTCGGCCATCGCGATCGCCGTTCTGGCCGAGCGCGCCGGCCTGCCGAAGGGGCTGTTCAGCGTCATCACCGGGTCGGCCGTGGCCATCGGCGGCGAAATGACCTCCAACCCGACCGTGCGCAAGCTGACCTTTACCGGTTCGACGGAAATCGGCACCGAACTGTACAAGCAGAGCGCACCGACCATCAAGAAACTCGGTCTGGAACTCGGCGGCAACGCACCCTTCATCGTTTTCGATGACGCCGATCTCGACGCCGCCGTCGAAGGCGCACTGATCGCCAAATACCGCAATAACGGCCAGACCTGCGTCTGCGCCAACCGCATCTACGTTCAGGACGGGGTCTACGACGCCTTCGCCGAAAAGCTGGCAACGGCTGTCGGCAAGCTCAAGACCGGCAACGGTTTCGACGAAGGTGTGATCCTTGGCCCGCTGATCGACAAGGCAGCGCTGAACAAGGTTGAGGAACACATTGCCGACGCCGTGAAGAAGGGTGCGCGCATCCTGCAGGGCGGCAAGCCGCATCCGCTCGGCGGCACTTTCTTCGAAGCGACGATCCTGGCCGATGTCACCAAGGACATGGCGGTCGCCCGCGAAGAAACCTTCGGCCCGCTGGCCCCGCTGTTCCGCTTCAAAAGCGAATCGGATGTCATCGAACAGGCCAACGATACCGAGTTCGGTCTCGCATCCTATTTTTACGCCAAGGATCTATCGCGCGTCTTCCGGGTTGCCGAAGCGTTGGAATACGGCATGGTCGGCGTCAATACCGGCCTGATTTCAACAGCCGAAGCGCCGTTTGGCGGCGTCAAGCTGTCCGGGCTTGGGCGCGAGGGCTCGAAATACGGCATCGAGGAATTCACCGAGATCAAGTATGTCTGCCTCGGCGGCATTGCCTGACGTGCAAGTCGGGGCTGGTCTTCCGGCCGGGTTTTGAACAGAACCGGCCGGATAAGCTCTGGCCGGTTTTTTCGTTTGCCGGTACAAACCAGTAAAGACAGCAGGAGACAGCCATGCCCGCCTTGAAAAATACCTTCAAAGCCGCGATCCGCGAGGATCGTTTTCAGCTGGGTCTCTGGGTCGCGTTGGCAAGCCCCTATGCGGCGGAAATCGTCTCGGGCAGCGGTTATGACTGGCTGCTGATCGATGGTGAGCATGGGCCCAACGATATCCCGCTTCTGTCGGCACAGATCCAGGCCGTGGCCCGCTCCGGCAGCCATCCGATGGTCCGGCTGCCCGTCGGCGAAACCTGGCTGATCAAGCAAATCCTCGATACCGGCGCCCAGACGCTGTTGATCCCGATGGTGGAAAGTGTCGAGGAGGCACAGGCTCTGGTGCGCGCCGTGCGTTATCCGCCGCATGGCGTGCGCGGCGTCGGTGCTGCACTCGGACGCGCGTCCCAATTTAGCCGGATCACCGACTATCTCGAAACGGCCAACGACGAAATCTGCCTGATCGTGCAGATCGAGAGCCGTGCCGGTTTGGCGGCCCTGGATGATATTGCAGCGCTTGAAGGGATCGATGGGCTGTTCATTGGTCCGTCCGATCTGGCAGCAGATATGGGATATCTTGGCCAGCCGGGGCATCCGGAGGTCACGGCGGCGATCAAGGATGCGTTCGATCGCATCGGCAAGGCTGGAAAGGCGCGCGGCATCATGACGCTGAACCTTGATCAGGCTCATATGTACCGTAAGATGGGCGCGACGTTCATGGCAATCGGCACGGATGTGACGCTTCTTGTCAGCGCCACGACCCGGTTGCGGGACGATTTCCTGTCCGGTGGGAAAAACGACGCCAAGCCGGTTTCCGGCTACTGATCATCGGTTCTCGATGATCGCCGCAAGCTTCGGCATGGCGACATCCGGGCTCCAGGCTCTGAAATCGGCAAGCCGCCGGGTGATTTTTTCGGCATGATGATTGGCGATATCGCGAATGCGGTGGTCCAGAAATGGATTGCCGAACCGGTCGAGCGTCAGCGCCACGTAGCTCTTGGCTTCGCTACCGAGGTTCCTTGCAGCAAAGCCGGGAAGGACCTCGGTTTCATAGATATCCATCAGCTTTGCGAGAATGTCGCGATCTTTCAGGATGGCTTTGACGGTTTCATCCTGCGGCCGTCCGGCTTTCAGCCAGAGATCGGCAAGCACAGTGTGGCCGAGATTGAGGATATGCAGCTTGAGTTTCTCATAAGGGGAGAGATCATCGACCAGCAGAATGGATGGATGGGTGCACGGAAGTTTTAGCCCGGGCTGCGCCTCGATCGCCCAGAGGGCATAGGGTTCCGCCACCGCTCCGGCCGGTTGCAGCGGCTCGGAGACGATCCGGTCCACCAGAGTGTTACCCCAGATGACCCGGGTCGACAGCCATTCGCCGAAATCCTGATCGGCGATCCGTTCTGCTTGAAGGTCAAGCATGGCCCCCTTCAGCGTATCTCCGTTGCGCGTAACAAGCTCGCAGGGCAGGATCGTCAGGGGCCTGCCGCCAGCGCGGTAGCGTCCGTGCAGAAGGATCAGCAGTTTGCCGGGAAACGAGGCCGGAATTTCCGTCACGAGATCGTCAGGGCCGACTGCATAGCCGGTATCGCCGGTGTTGGAGATCAGCACCTCCGCTTCCGTCGCCACAATCCGCTTCACCTCATCCCAGTCGCCCGCCGCCGATAGGGCCCGGGCGACGCTGGTCACCTGTTGCGCACGATCGATTTCGGCACCCTCTACGAGACCGCGGGTGATGACCGGAAAACCCTCCGGCGCCGCCAGCGCCGTCAGGCGTCCGGCGCGCTCCGCCGAGCCCGTGGTCTGAACGATGGTGATCTTGCCGATGGCCTCGCCCTTCTCCAGGGCCTCGCTGACAAAGAGATCGGCATGAGCCTGCAGGAAACGGCTGGTTCCAAATTGGACGATGGGCGTGATCATGATGCTTATGAATCCGGCTATTGAATGGATTGGAGCAGGGTTTCGCGTGCCGACTTTAAATGGCGGCGGCAGGCGGCCTCGACGCGTGCTGGATCGCGGGAGCGAAGGGCTGAGATGTAATCGAGATGTTCCTCGAGCGCGCGGGCGTTGCGCTCGCGCGCGTTCGTCTTGTTCCACTGGTAGTGATAGTGGAAGACGATGGTGATGATGTCGTAGAAATCGACGATGAACCGGTTGCTGGACGACGTGTGCACCAGAAGATGGAAGCGTTCGTCGAGTTCGGAGAATTCCTTGTAGCGATTGTCGATATCGGCCAGGATTTCGTGGTGCAGGGCCTCAATCCGGTCGAGATCGGTCCAGGCCGGATGATCGGGCGCAAGTGCCGCAAAGCTCGCGGCCGAGCGCAACTCGAACATTTCACGCACTTCCGTCAGCTCCAGTGCAAATTCACGGGTAAAACCCTTTAGAATCCAGTGGCTGTTCGGCCGTTTCTCGATCAGGCCGAACCGGCTGAAGCGTATGAGGAATTCGCGCACGCTGGTCGTGCCGGTGCCGATGTCGCGCGCCAGTTCCAGCTCGTTGATCTGCATGCCGGGCTCGGCACCGCCGGCCAGAATCCGGCGCATGAAACTGCGCTCGATAATGTCGGACAGCGAATCGGTTTCCTCCGGCGGGTAATAGTCTTCCGGTTTCGGCTGGCGCAAAACCACCTTTGTCCGCTTGTCCCAGGCAAGCAGCTGCAGCTCTTCCATGCGTGTCAGGATGGCGCGGATGGTGGTGCGGCTGACGCCGAGCGTCGTGCCAAGCTCCGGCTCCGAAGGCAGGCTCGAGGTTTCCGCAAGCAGCTTGAGGCAGCGGTTGAAGGCGTCCTTGAAGACGGTATTCTGTTTCGCCATGATGTAACCGACCGGATGAGGGTTTCTATGGGCCCGACGAGCGGGCAAGGTTTTGCCGGTGCTCTATCCCGTCCACCCGCTCTTGTCTCTGGCTTTGCTTTGCAGTTCCATGGTTGTTTCGTTCCTGAATTTATTTTGGCGCGGCCGCGGCCTTTTCGCTGCACACCACAAGCGCATAATACCCATTGACGGCAAACTGTCTATTGTGGATAAAAGACAAAATGAATGAGAAGGCTCATTCGGATAAAAATTGTCCAGGGAGATTACAAGGGTGACCGCACCTTCCTTCATCGTTTTGTCGCCGGACGACAATGTCGCCGTCGCGTCGCTCGCTATCGGGCCTGGCGGTGAGCTACCGGGCGGTGTTCGCGCCGCAGCCAGAATTGAGCCGGGTCACAAGGTGGCGATTCATCCGGTCCATATCGGCGAACCGGTGGTGAAATACGGCCAGGCGATCGGCCGCGCGACGGCGGAGATCGCTCCGGGCGATCATGTTCATTCGCACAATCTGGCCTTCGATCAGGACCGACTGTCGATCGGTGCGCCGGTGCCGCCGGAAGCGGCAAGCGTTGCCGACAAGGCCCGCACTTTCCTGGGCTATCGCCGCGCCGATGGCCGCGCCGCGACCCGAAATTTCATCGGCATCATTGCCAGCGTCAACTGTTCCACCACCGTTTGCCGGGCGATCGCCGAGGAGGCCAACAAGGTCATCCTGCCGCGCTACGACGGTATCGACGGTTTCGTGCCGATCGTTCACGATCAGGGCTGCGGCATGAGTTCGACCGGCGACGGCATGAAGAACCTGCACCGGACGCTCGCCGGCTACACGCGCCATGTGAATTTCGGCGGCGTTCTGATGGTCGGTCTTGGCTGCGAGGTCAACCAGCTGACGCTTTATGGCCAATCGGGTGCTGGTGCCGGAAAACGCCATTTCAACATTCAGGACGCCGGCGGTTCACGCCGTGCGGTGGCCCGGGCGCTCGGCGTGCTCGAGGAGATCGCGCAAGAAGTTGGAACGGCCAAGCGCATCCCGATTTCGGTCAGCGAAATTATCGTCGGGCTGCAATGCGGCGGTTCGGATGGACTTTCCGGTATCACGGCCAATCCGGCTCTGGGCGTCGCTGTCGATATTCTCGCCGGTGCCGGCGGCACGGCCATCCTGTCGGAAACCTCGGAAATCTATGGTGCTGAGCATCTGCTGCGCAGCCGGGCCGTCGACGATAGCGTTGCTGAAAAGCTCGACGGGCTGATTTCCTGGTGGGAAGACTATGTTGCCATGCATGGTGCCTCGCTCGACAACAATCCTTCGCCGGGCAACAAGCGCGGCGGTCTGACGACCATCCTTGAAAAGTCGCTCGGTGCCGTCGCCAAGGGCGGCCGGTCACCGCTGACGGCGGTCTATCATTATGCCGAGCGGGTGACGGAACACGGCCTCGTGTTCATGGACACGCCCGGTTACGACCCGGTCTCGGCGACGGGGCAGGTCGCGGGTGGCGCCAATGTCATCACGTTTACGACCGGCCGCGGCAGCTGTTTCGGCTCGCGTCCGTGCCCGTCGATCAAGCTGACGAGCAACACGGCGCTCTACCGCGCCATGGAAGAGGACATGGACATCGATTGCGGCGTGATTGCCACGGGCGATGCAACGATCGCCGGAATGGGGCGCGCGATCTTCGATCTGATCATCGATACGGCGTCCGGCAAGAAAACCAAAAGCGAGCTGTTCGGCTACGGTGACAATGAATTCGTGCCCTGGCACCTGGGCGCGACGCTCTGACGGGCGGCCGTTGGAGCGAAGGAGAGAGTTGATGCGACTAAGAAAAATCGGCGCGACGGATCTGTCCGTTACCGAATACAGTTTTGGCACGGCGGCAATTGGCGGCATGTATCGGGCTTGCCCACGCGAGACGGCAATGGAAACGCTGGAGGCTGCCTGGACTGCCGGCCTGCGGTTCTTCGATACGGCCCCCTGGTACGGCTTCGGTCTTGCCGAACGGCGGGTCGGCGATTTCCTGCGCGAAAAGCCATCCGGCAGTTACGTTCTCTCCACCAAGGTCGGCCGGCTGCAGCGCCCGGTCCCCGGCGACAAGGTGCCGAGCTATGGCTTCGTCGATCCGCTGCCGTTCGACACGGATTACGACTATTCCTATGACGGCATCATGCGGTCGGTGGATTTCAGCTATGCGCGCCTTGGCCTCAACCGGATCGATATGCTCTTCGTCCATGATATCGGCGTCTATACACATGGCGCCGAGCGCAATGCCGTCTATCTTCGCCAGCTGCTGGATGGCGGGTTGAAAGCGCTGGAGCAGCTGAAGTCGAGCGGCGCCATTGCCGCCTACGGACTGGGTGTCAACGAGGTGCCGGTCTGCCTCGATGTCATGGCTGAGGCGGATATCGACTGCATCCTTCTGGCCGGGCGATATACGCTGCTTGATCGCACCGCCACTGCCGACTTGCTGCCGCTTTGCGAGAAAAAGAAAACCTCCCTTGTGGTTGGCGGCGTTTTCAATTCGGGTATTCTGGCTACCGGTCCGGTGGAAGGATCACACTTCGATTATATGCCGGCGACCGCGGAGGTTCTCGACAAGGTAAGGGCGATGGAAGCGATTGCGCGGTCGCAAGGGTTGCCGCTGGCCGCACCCGCCATCCAGTTTCCGTTGCAGAGCCCGGCGGTTGCCTCGGTTCTTCTGGGAACGGCCAAGCCGTCGAGCCTGATGCGCAATATGGAATTGACGGAGCGGCGCCTGCAGCCGGACGATTTCAAGGCCTATGACGTCCATACGCTGGTGGCACCCGAACTGGGAACGGACGCCGTCCGGGTTTAGCCGGCTTCAAGGGACAAAGGAAAACGGAATGCTCAAAGGAATACATCCATTGCTCGGCCCGGATCTGCTGCATGCGATCCGCACCATGGGGCATGGGGACGAGATCGTCATCGCCGACGCCAATTTTCCGGCCAGCACCATGGGTCCAAAGGTCGTTCGCGCCGATGGGGTCGATGCGCTGGGCATTGCCGAGGCAATCCTTGCGCATATGCCGCTCGACACCTTCGTGGATGAATCTGCCTGGCGCATGGAAGTGGTCGGCGATCCGCAGGCGGTACCGGAGGTCTGCGTCGAATTCCAGAATCTGGTCAACACGCTTGCCGGTGATTTCAAGGTCGTGCCGATCGAGCGCTTTGCCTTTTATGATCGCTCACGCAAGGCGGCCTATATCGTCGCCACGTCCGAATTCCGGCTTTACGGCAATCTTATCCTGAAGAAAGGCGTCGTGCAGCCTACGGAATTGTTCACGATCGACAGCCTGACAAAAACCACGAAATAGACTGAACATTCCATATAGTAACAATCCGGAATAGAAATATCATTTTTCTGTTGCGTTTGAAATGTCTCTGAACTAGCATCTGGGCATAGGGAGGAGTGTCCCCGTATGCTGCCGGCTGTCCAAGCTCATGGAGGTGAGAGGAAATTCAATGATTTCCGATGCTTGGCGGTCAGCACCGATTATCGAAAAGTAGTTTTACCCCGCTTGCATTTTCGAAAACGCTGAGATAGCTTGCCAGAGCTAAATGTTTTTTATCGATAAAAGATCGAGCTGTTAACGTCTTGCAGTCCGGTCTGGAGAGAACTCAACAAGACGTTGTTGGAGGAGAACAACACCATGACACTTATGAAGAACATCCTGTCCCGCCGCGCCTTCACCAGCCTGGCCGGTGCCGCCGTTTTCGCAACCATGATGCCGATGAGCTCGTTTGCGGCCGACGTCACAATCCCGATCATCGTCAAGGACACGACATCGTTCTACTGGCAGATCGTTCTGGCCGGTGCCCGCGCCGCCGGCAAGGATCTCGGCGTCAACGTGCCGGAGCTCGGTGCCCAGTCGGAATCCGACATCAACGGCCAGATCACCATCCTGGAAAATGCCGTCGCCGGCGCACCGGCCGCCGTCGTCATTTCGCCGACGGAATTTAAGGCGCTCGGCAAGCCGATCGACGAAGCTGCAAAGTCCGTACCGGTCATTGGTATCGACTCGGGCGCCGACTCGAAGGCATTTACCTCGTTCCTGACCACCGACAACGTCCAGGGCGGACGTATCGCTGCTGACGGCTTGGCTGCTGCCATCAAGGAAGCAACGGGCAAGGAAGAGGGCGAAATCGCCATCATCACCAGCCTGCCGGGCGTCGGCTCGCTCGATCAGCGCCATGAAGGCTTCGTCGAAGTTATCTCCGCGAAGTACCCGGGCCTCAAGGTCGTTGCCGACAAGTATGCCGACGGCCAGGCAACCACCGGCCTGAACATGATGACCGATCTGATCACCGCAAACCCGAACCTCGTCGGCGTGTTCGCATCCAACCTGATCATGGCGCAGGGCGTTGGCCAGGCGATCGCTGAAAACAAGCTCGGCGACAAGATCAAGGTCATCGGCTTCGATAGCGACGAAAAGACGGTCGGCTTCCTCAAGGAAGGCGTTCTCGCCGGCCTCGTCGTGCAGGATCCTTATCGCATGGGCTATGACGGCATCAAAACGGCTCTGGCTGCTTCGAAGAAGGAAAAGGTCGAAGCCAATGTCGATACGGGCGCCAACCTGGTGACCAAGGCCAACATGGCCGATCCGAAGATCGATGCCCTCCTGAACCCGAAGGTCAACTGATCCAAACAAGGCGGCAGGACGCTCCCCGCGGGGAAACGGCCTGCCGCTTGTGCTACAATATGAATTCAGACCTGTTTCAGCCGTTGGGTTGAGACAGGCTTGGGTCCGGGGGAGGAAAACCGCCATGACAGGACTTTACGATGTCAGCCACCGGCACGAGGAGGGTGCGGCGACGATTGCCAAACACCCCGTTCCAAAGGGCCAGCCGATCCTGGAACTGCGCGGACTGCAGAAGAAATACGGTGCCGTCGAGGCCCTGAAGCCGGCAAATATCACCTTCCTCTCAGGCGAAGTCCACGCGATCGTCGGCGAAAACGGTGCGGGAAAGTCGACACTGATCAAGCTTTTGACCGGCGTTATCCGGCGAACCTCGGGCGAGGTCTTCTGGTGCGGTGAAGCCGTGCAGCTTGCCAATCCGAATGATGCGATTTCGCGCGGCATCAATGCCGTGCATCAGGAAGTCGTGCTGTGCCGGCACCTGACGGTCGCCGCCAACATGTTCCTCGGCGACGAGATGAACAAGAACGGCCTGATGCGCAAGCGTGCGATGACGGACGCGGCCCAGGCCGTGCTCAACGATCTCGGCTTTAATCTTCCCGCCGGCGCCCTTCTCGGCGACCTGACGATCGGCCAGCAGCAGCTGGTGGCGACGGCGCGCGCGGCAATGCGCGGCACCCAGTTCCTGATTTTCGACGAGCCGACCGCCTACCTGACTCGCCAGGAATCGGCGCAGCTCTTCCGGCTCATTCGCCGGCTGCAGGGCGAAGGCGTGACGATCGTCTATATCAGCCACCGGATGGAGGAGGTTTTCGAGCTTGCCGACCGGGTTTCGGTGCTGCGCGACGGCACCCATATCGGGACGCGCAATATCGGCGAGACCAATGATGCCGAGCTGATCGCGATGATGATCAACCGCACCATCGAGCAGATTTATCACAAGGAAACGCTACCGATTGGCGCGACAATTGTCGAGACGCGCGGTCTCTCGGGCCCGGGTTTCGAGGATGTTTCACTGTCCGTCCGGGCTGGCGAGATCGTTGGCCTTTACGGGCTGATCGGTGCCGGGCGCAGCGAATTTGCGCTGGGGCTTTATGGCCGCCAACCGGTTTCGTCCGGCGAAGTCTTCTGGCAGGGCAACAAGGTTCACATCCGTAACGAGCGGGTGGCCATGGACCTCGGCATTGCGCTGGCGCCCGAGAGCCGCCGCGACCAGGGACTCTGCCTCAACCTGCCGATCGGCCTCAACATCAACCTACCGGTCTTCGACCGGCTATCGCGGGGCCTCACGATCAACCGTCGCAGCGAAATCGAGAATGCCGACCGGCTGATCAAGGACCTGAAGATCAAGACGCCGACGCGGCGGGTGCTGGCGTCGGCCATGTCCGGCGGCAACCAGCAGAAGATCGTCATCGGCAAATGGCTGAGCCACGGTGCCAAGCTGTTCATTTTCGACGAGCCGACGGTCGGCGTCGATGTCGGTACCAAGGCGGAAATCTACCGTTTGTTTGCCCGGCTACTGGAGCAGGGGGCCGGCATCATCCTGATCTCGTCCTATCTGCCGGAGGTCTACGAGCTTTCCGACCGGCTGCATGTGTTCCGGCAGGGCAAGCTCGTCGCCAGCCATACCTATCGCAGTGCCTCACATGAGGAAGTGCTGACCCAGGCGATCGGCGTCTAGCACCATGAAAAGACCGAATAAGAAAAAGCGTGGAGAAAAATCATGAGCGTAGAGACCGCAACCGAAGCCGCACCGGTGCCGAAGAAAGGCATGAACATCCTGTTCGGCCTGACCCTTTTCGGGTTGTTGCTGTTCCTCTGGCTGCTTCTCGGGTTTTCCACCAGCAGCTTCTGGACCCCCAACAATATCAGCAACCTGCTGCGTCAGGGCGCGATGACCGCGATCCTCGCGGTGGGACAGACATTCGTCATCATCACCGCCGGTATCGATCTTTCCGTCGGCGCGGTGGTTGGCTTCTCCAGCGTTACGGTTGCCTGGCTGTTGCAGCATGGCGTACCGCTTTGGCCGGCCATGGGCATCACGCTTCTGGTCGGTGTGCTGATCGGCACGTTCCATGCCTTCGGCATTGTTCGCATGGGGCTTCCAGCCTTCATCATCACTTTGGCGACGCTGACCTCGCTGCGCGGTATCGGCCTTTTGGTCACCAACGGCTCGACGATCTCCATCAGCGACGAGTCCTTCACCAACTTCTCGCGGGCCGATTTTCTCGGCATTCCCAGCCTGTTCTGGATGGTTATCGTTGTTGCAATACCGGCCTACATCTTCCTGCACCTGAGCCGCTGGGGCCGCTATCTCTTCGCGGTGGGGTCGAACAGCGAAGCGGCGCGTCTGTCCGGCGTCAACGTCAACCGGACGATCTATCTCGCCTACATCCTGTCTTCCACATGCGCCGCCTTCGTCGGTCTGCTGCTCGCTTCGCGTATCGGCATCGGCAATGCCACTCAGGCGGAAGGCTGGGAATTGCAGGCGATCGCCTCCTCCGTCATCGGCGGCACCAGCCTGTTCGGCGCGGTCGGGTCGGTGCACGGGCCGTTGCTCGGCGCCTTCATCCTGGCGACCATCAACAACGGCGCCAATCTGCTCAACGTCAACGCGTTCGTGCAGCGGATCATTACCGGCGTGCTGATCATCGTCATCGTCTATTTCGACCAGCTGCGCCGCCGCGGTTCGCGCTGATCATTACGGACATCCGGCCGGTTCCCTTCCGGCCGGATGCCGTTGACACCACTAGCCACCCATTTGTGAATTGAGACCGCAAGGAGCTGCCTGCCATGAAAGCGGCTATCTGCCCGGAGCCCGGGCGCCTGGATATCATCGACAGACCTGCGCCGGGTTCGCCGCCGAAGGGCTGGGCACGGCTGGCGGTCAGCCATGTCGGCATCTGCGGCACCGATTATCATATTTTCGAGGGCAAACATCCCTATCTCGAATATCCGCGGGTCATGGGTCACGAGATTTCGGCAACGGTGATCGAATCCGGCGAAGGAGTATCCTTGGCGCCGGGTACGCCGGTCATCGTCAACCCGTATCTTTCCTGCGGAACCTGCGTTGCCTGCCTCAAGGGCAAGCCGAACTGCTGCACCGCAATCAAGGTTCTGGGCGTTCATACCGACGGCGCGCTTTGCGAAGAAATTCTCGTACCCGAAATAAACCTCTACCCGGCCGGTGACCTTTCGCTCGAGGCTGCGGCAACGGTGGAGTTCCTGGCGATCGGCGCCCATGCGGTACGCCGTTCGCTTGCGCCAGCCGGATCGCGGGCGCTGGTCATCGGCGCCGGGCCGATCGGCCTTGGAACAGCACTCTTCTCCCGCATCGCCGGACATCAGGTGACGCTGCTCGATGCCAGCGCCGAACGTTTGGACATGGCCGCCGAACGGCTGGGTTTTGCGGAAGGCATATTGGCTGGGGATGGCGCTTTGGAAGCCGTGCTGGCGGCGACGGGCGGCGACGGTTTCGATGTGGTCTTCGACGCCACCGGCTTTGGCGGGTCGATGGAGAAATCCTTCTCCTTCGTCGCGCATGGCGGCTGCCTGGTCTTCGTCAGCGTGGTGAAGGACGACATCCGCTTCTCCGATCCGGAATTCCACAAGCGCGAAATGATGCTGGTCGGCAGCCGCAATGCGACGCGGCAGGACTTCGAGCATGTGGCGGCATCCATCCGCGCTGGCGATGTCCCGGTAGCCTCCCTCGTCACGCATCGCACCACACTGGATGATATCGTGACGGACCTTCCGCGCTGGGCGCATGAAAAAACCGGTTTGATCAAGGCTGTGGTGAGGGTTTCGCGGTAACTCATGCGGTCGAACCCAAGGCTTTGCCCAGGATTTCTCCGGCAGCGACACCCGAAAGCAGCCTCGGGCAAGCCTCTTTACCGAGTATCAAACCCGCTGCGACAACACTTGTGACGGTCTCATCACCGAGGGATCGCGGCATATTTATTGCGTCGCACAAGAAAAGTGCTAGTGTCTGCCTCGCTTGCGGACACAAACAACAAGAATGCAAGGTTGCGTCCGGTTGGGAGCGGCGTTGTCGTTTACGGTAACAAGGAGAACGCTTCCGATGTTCTACCAGCTTTACGAACTCAATCATGCGATGATGGCCCCCTGGCGCGCGGCAGCCGATGCCATGCGGCTCGCCTACGCCAATCCACTCAACCCATTTTCACACACCTATATGGGCAGGGCCGTCGCTGCCGGCCTTGAAGTCTTTGAGCGCACAACGCGCCGTTACGGCAAGCCGGAGTTCGGCCTGCCCGAAACCATTGTCGATGGCGTGCCGGTCGCGGTGCGGGAGCGGATCGTCTGGCGCGAGCCGTTCTGCAATCTCATCCATTTCGAACGCGCCCTGCCGAAGGGCAAGGCTTCCGACCCGAAGGTTCTGATCGTCGCGCCGATGTCCGGCCATTATGCGACGCTGCTGCGCGGCACAGTCGAAGCGCTATTGCCGCAGTCGGATATCTATATCACCGACTGGATCGATGCCCGCACGGTGCCGTTGACCGAAGGCACGTTCGACCTTGATGACTATATCGACTACGTCGTCCAGATGCTGCATTTCCTCGGCCCAGACACGCATGTCATCGCCGTCTGTCAGCCGGCGGTACCGGTTCTGGCCGCCGTCGCCCTGATGGAAGCAAACGACGATCCGCTGTCGCCGTCCTCCATGACGCTGATGGGCGGGCCGATCGATACGCGCATCAATCCGACGGCGGTCAACCAGCTGGCCAAGGATAAGCCGATCAAATGGTTCCGCGACAATGTCGTGATGCCGGTTCCGTTTCCGCAGACGGGTTTCATGCGTCCGGTCTATCCGGGCTTCCTGCAGCTGTCCGGATTCATGTCGATGAACCTTGACCGCCACCTGACGGCGACCAAGGATTTCTTCGAACATCTCGTCAAGAACGACGGCGATGCTGCCGAAAAGCACCGTGATTTCTACGATGAATATATGGCGGTGATGGACCTGACGGCGGAATTCTACCTGCAGACCGTCGAGACAGTCTTCATGCACCACGCGCTTCCGAAGGGCGAGATGATGCACCGCGGACAGCGTGTCGATACGACGGCGATCCGCAAGGTCGCTCTTCTGACGGTGGAAGGCGAGAACGACGATATTTCGGGCGTCGGCCAGACGAAGGCGGCGCAGACCATCTGCACCAACATTCCGGAAAACATGCGCATGCACTACATGCAGCCGGATGTCGGCCATTACGGTGTTTTCAACGGTTCCCGTTTCCGCCGTGAAATTGCGCCGCGCATCACTGCGTTCCATCGCGAGCATGCCCGCGCTGCCAAGCCGGTGCGCCAGGTGATCAAGGGCGGCAAGTCCGCCTGATCATCGCGATATATCGATTTCATCGATCGATATCAGGGGCTTGCCGGAATCTGCGGACAATTGTCTTGCAGACCGGTGAGCCTCTTCCCATCTCGTTATAAGCGGGCCCGAAGGAGAGGCCCACTTTTAGCAAGGACTTCTGAACATGAACCAATCTGCATTGATCCGTCCTGACTGGACGCCAGCGACCATTGCCATGATGGTGCTCGGTTTTGTAGTTTTCTGGCCGCTTGGGCTTGCCATGCTTGCCTATATCCTGTTCGGCGAACGGCTGAAGGGCTTCAAGAAGGACGCCAACAATAGCGTTGACGGCTTTTGCTCGTCCTTCAAGCGAAAAAGCCAGCGTTATGGCCGCCCAAGCTTCGGCACCGGTAATGTTGCCTTTGACGACTGGCGCGATGCCGAACTGGCTCGCCTCGACGAGGAACGCCGCAAGCTCGATGAGATGCGCGAACAGTTCGACGAATATGTCCGCGAGCTTCGCCGCGCCAAGGACCAGGAAGATTTCGACCGTTTCATGCGCGATCGCAATCCCGGCGGTTCCGGCTCGGTCCCGGGCTTTCCGGCCAACTGATCCGGCCATCAGCCAGACAAACAGAACCGGCATCTCCAAAGGTGCCGGTTTTTCTTTTTGATACGGTCCCGTTTGGTCGGGATCATGCGTCCTTCAAACGAATCGGTTATGAAGACACTCATGTTCTCCCTGCTTCGAAAGTCGCGTCAGCCCAAATCTCCGCCGCCACCGGTGACGCGGACGATTGATGTTGCGGGCAAGGTCATGCCGCTGACCATTCGGCAGAATGCCCGCGCCACGCGGATGACGCTGCGTATCGAACCGGGCGGCCGTGCCCTGAAGATGACCATTCCGGCCGGATTGCCCGAGCGCGAAATCAACGCCTTTCTCGATCGTCATCAGGGCTGGCTGATGACCAAGCTCGCCCGGTTTTCCGGCGAGAGTGTCCTGGAGGAGGGGGGCACGATCCTTCTGCGCGGCGTCGCGCACCGGATCGAGCGCACCGGCAAGCTGCGCGGCCTGACGGAGGCGGTGATTGTCGATGACGAACCGGTGTTGCTGGTCAGCGGTGCCGAGGAACATCTGCGCCGCCGGATCGCGGATTTTCTGAAGAAGGAAGCCCGCAAGGACTTAGAACGCCTGGTGTCGATCTACGCGCGCATGGTCGGCCGCAAGGTGAAATCGCTCAGTTTCAAGGACACCCGCAGCCGTTGGGGCTCCTGTGCTGCCGATGGCGCCTTGAGTTTTTCCTGGCGCATCGTCATGGCGCCGCCGAAAGTGATCGACTATCTCGCCGCCCATGAGGTCTCGCATCTGCGCGAAATGAACCACGGGCCGGATTTCTGGGATCTATGTGAAGAGCTTTGCCCGGCGATGGACGACGCCAAGCGGTGGCTGAAGCGCAACGGTACCATGCTGCACGCAATCGATTTCGATTGAATGCAGCCGGCTCAGCGCCGGGACTGGTTGCCCAGGGCTTCCCTGATCTTTTCGTCCGTCTTGTACTGGCTGAGCGCATAGACCGACCAGATTGCTGCCGGAATCCAGCCGATCAGCGTCACCTGCAGGATAAGGCAGACAATGCCGGCAATCGGCCGGCCGATGGTGAAAAACTGAAGCCAGGGCAGGATGATGGCAAGCAGAAGGCGCATGATGTTCTCCGTGTATCTGTCCCGGATATAGGAAGCCTCGCCTGCCTTGCAACGGGCTAAAGCGTATAGGGTACGCGCACGAAGGGGGAACCGGCTGCAAAATCCTTGGTATTGCGCGTGATGAGCAACATATCGTGGGCTGATGCTGAAGCCTCTATGATGGCATCTGGTAGCTTGATACGCCGCTTTCGGCGCAGCGCCACGGCAAGATCGGCAATTGGAGCCGTCAGCCCGATCAGGGCAAAGCCGTTGAGAAAGGCGCGTGTTCCGGGTTGAGCCTCTTCGCTGGCGCCGGCCATGACTTCCATCCACGAAATGATGCTGATGGCGCTGTCTTCATAAAGAGCGAGTTCATCGCGTGCCTGTGGAATACCATTGAGATAATCGATCAGGATGTTGGTATCGAACAGCGCCTTTACCATTCGCTGCGGACTTTCTCCTGGTATGACAGCCCATCTATTCCGCCTTCGCCCCAGAGCCCGAAGGCGTCGTCGATTTCAACCCGGCGTCGACGCTGGACGTAATCGTCGATCGCCGCCCGGATCACAGCCGCCCGCGACAGCTTTTCGGCTTTTGCGATATCTTCGAGTGCCTGAACTTGAAGTTCGGTGATGTCGATCAAAGTTCTCATAGCCGATCCCTCATATATCGATATACGATATCATTTTAGGACGACCTTGTCATCTGAGTGTTCTGGAAGCCCGCATTTGTCGGTTTTAAGCTCGACTCGGACGACATTTCATGTCAGTTCGCTGTGCATGAAAACGGAAGTCAAAATTTGCGGGCTGAAGACCGCCGAGGCCGTGGACAGGGCGGTGGCGCTCGGTGCGCGCTATACGGGTTTCATCTTCTTTCCGAAGAGCCCGCGCAATATCGAGCCCGACGATGCCGGCCGGTTGGCCGATCGCATTCGCGGCAAGGCGAAGATCGTCGCTGTCACCGTCGACGCCAGCAATGATGATCTCGACGAGATCGTCTCGGCGCTGTCGCCGGACATTCTCCAGCTCCACGGCAATGAGAGCCCCGAGCGTGTTTTGACGGTGAAGGCCGTCTATGGGCTGCCCGTCATCAAGGTGCTGTCCATTCGCGAGGCCGA